>NZ_JBFUFP010000036.1:0-15911 GCF_056403375.1 Rhizobacter sp. P2_H2 | reverse complement strand
GGACGATGGCGCCGTGTGCCAGCTGATCGTCTCGCCGCTGTTCGAGACGATCGGCGACCTGCGCAATGCCGAGCCGATCATGCKCGACTACTACGCGCTGCCGGGCGTGGCCGGGATGATCAAGCGCTCCGGCCGCGAGCAGGACGTGATGCTCGGCTACAGCGACAGCAACAAGGACGGCGGCTCGTTCACGAGCAACTGGGAGCTGTACCGTGCCGAGATCGCGCTGGTGGCGCTGTTCGACGGCCTGCGCGGCGCGCACGGCATCACGCTGCGCCTGTTCCACGGCCGCGGCGGCACGGTCGGGCGCGGCGGCGGCCCGAGCTACCAGGCGATCCTTGCGCAGCCGCCGGGCACGGTGAACGGGCAGATCCGGCTGACCGAACAGGGCGAGGTGATCTCGTCGAAGTACGCGCACCCGGAGATCGGCCTGCGCAACCTCGAGACGCTGGTGGCCGCGACGCTCGAGGCCACGCTGCTGCACCCGACCAAGAGCGCGCCGAAGAGTTTCCTCGACGCGGCCGCGGCGATCAGCGAGGCCAGCATGGCGGCCTACCGCAAGCTGGTCTACGAGACCCCGGGCTTCACCGACTACTTCTTCTCGGCCACGCCGATCCGCGAGATCGCCGAGCTGAACATCGGCTCGCGCCCGGCCTCGCGCAAGGCCACGCGGGCGATCGAGGACCTGCGCGCGATCCCGTGGAGCTTCAGCTGGGGCCAGTGCCGCGTCGCGCTGCCGGGCTGGTGCGGCTTCGGCTCGGCGATCGAGCACTTCCTCGGCAAGCTGCCGGCGCAGCGCAAGGAGCGGCTCGTGCTGCTGCAGCGCATGCACAAGCAGTGGCCGTTCTTCCGCACGCTGCTGTCGAACCTGGACATGGTGCTGGCCAAGAGCGACCTGGGGATCGCGGAGCGCTACGTGGACCTGGTCGAGGACCGGAAGCTGGGCCGCAAGATCTTCGGGCTGATCCAGGCCGAATGGCAGCGCACCAGCGACGCGGTGTCGCTGATCACCGGCGAGAAGCAGCGGCTCGCGTCGAACCCGTCGCTCGCGCGCTCGATCGAGCACCGCTTCCCGTACCTCGACCCGCTGAACCACCTGCAGGTCGAGCTGATGCGGCGCTACCGGCAGCGCCGCGAGGGCGATCCGGCGAACGAGCGGGTGCAGCGCGGGATCCACATCTCGATCAACGGGGTGGCGGCGGGGTTGCGCAACACGGGTTGAATCCGCTGCGGGCTGCCGCATGGACGGCAGCAGCCAGGGCTTGCCAGGACACGGCCCCATCGGCGATATTCGCAATTCGCGAATAGCGAATATGGCCGTACGATGGAACTCAAACCGCAAGACCTGCTGGTGCTGTTGAAGGCGGCGGCGCACCCGCCGCAGCGTTGGACCTATGCCGCGCTTGGCGAGGCGCTGGCCATGAGCGCCTCGGAGACGCATGCGAGCGTGAAGCGCGCCGTGGCGTCCGGCTTGGCGGTGGCGCCCGCGCGCGGCGAGTGGTCGCCGGTGCGACCCAGCCTGCTGGAGTTCGTGCTGCATGGCGTGCGCTACATCTGGCCGGCCACACCCGGGCCGGTCAAGCGCGGCGTGCCGACGGCTTTCGGTGTCGAACCATTGGCCAGCATGCTGACGGCTGCCCAGAGCGAGGCCCCGGTCTGGGCCCACCCCACCGGCCGCGCCAAAGGCCCCACGTTGTCGCCTCTCTATCGAACAGCACCGCAGGCCGCCCTGGCCGACCCGGCCTTGCATCGCCTGCTCGCCCTGCTGGATGCCCTGCGCACCGGGCGTGCACGCGAGCGCTCGCTGGCCGCCGAACTGATGGAAGCCGAACTGATGCGGTTCGATTCGGGAGAGGTCGATGCGAGCCGATGACCCCAATCTTCCTCATTTGCGCCGTATCGCCGAAGCGCTGGGCGAACTGCGCGAGCAGGTGGTGTTCGTCGGTGGTGCCGTGGCCGGTCTGCTGGTGACCGATCCCCTGGCCGACAGCGTGCGTGCGACCCGCGACGTGGACGCCGTGGTGAACGCCAGCCGATCCACGTTTTATCGCATCGAGGAACAGGTGGCGCAGCGCGGATTCGCGCGAGACGCCAGCAGCGATGTGATTTGCCGTTGGGTGCACAAGGCGTCAGGGCTGCTCTTCGACCTGATGCCCGTGCAGCCCGAGGTGCTGGGTTTCTCCAACCGCTGGTATCCGTATGCCGTACAGACCGCCGTGCCCGTGGCGTTGGGCGAAGGCATCACGATTCGGCTGGTGAGCGCCGTGGCTTTCGTGGCCACCAAGCTGGAAGCGTTCGCCAGTCGCGGCGGAGGAGACTTCATGAGCAGCCACGACCTGGAGGACGTGCTGAACATCGTCGATGGGCGAGAGGAACTGGTCGACGAAATGGCCACGGCCCCGGCAGACCTGCGACAAGCCGTGGCCTCAGCCTTCACTGCGTTGCTGATGAATCCGGATTTTGCGAACGTGTTGCCGGGCTTGATGGCGGAGCCGGAGCGTGCAGGACTCGCGATGGAGCGCCTGAGGGCCTTGAGCCGGTGACGCCTCAGAACAGCGATTGCCCGATCAGCGACGTGAACCGCTCCAGCGCAAAGCTGCCCGCGAGCGAGTTCCCGGTGTGCTCCAGCCCCGGCGACCAGACGCACACGCCCAGCGTGCGCGGGATGTGCGCGACGATGCCGCCGCCGACACCGCTCTTGGCCGGGATGCCGACGCGGTACGCGAAATCGCCCGCCGCGTCGTAGGTGCCGCAGGTCAGCATCAGCGCCGACAGCCGCTTCGCCGAACTCGCGTCCAGCACCTGCTCGCCGTTGACCGGGCTCACGCCGCCGTTCGCGAGAAAGCCCACCGCGCGCGCCAGGTCGACGCAGTTCATGCGGATCGCGCAATGCCGGCAGTAGGCCTCGATCACCGCGTCGACCGGGTTCTTCAGGTTGCCGAAGCTGTGCATGAAATGCCCCATCGCCCGGTTGCGCGAGGCGGTGGCCAGCTCCGAGCGCGCGACCGCGTCGTCGTACTGCAGCGCCGCGTTGCCCGACAGGCGCCGCACGAACTCCACCAGCGCCATCTCGGGCTGCACGAAGCGGGTGCTCAGCACGTCGGTGACGACCAGCGCACCGGCGTTCAGGAACGGGTTGCGCGGCTTGCCCTGCTCGGTCTCCAGCTGCACCAGCGAGTTGAACGCGGTGCCCGACGGTTCGCGGCCGACCCGCTCCCACAGCGCGTCGCCGACCAGCTGGAATGCGAGCGTCAGCGAGAACAGCTTCGAGACCGACTGGATCGAGAACGCCTCGCTCGCATCGCCGACGGTGTAGAGCCGCCCGTCGAGCATGCTGACCGCCATGCCGAAGCGCTGCTTCGGCACCTTGGCGAGTTCGGGGATGTAGCGCGCCACCTCGCCCTGTTCGAGCAGCGGTTGCGCTTCGTCGTGGATGCGGTCGAGCACCGCCTGCATGTCGATGGCCATCCGATAATTGGGCCATGACTGCACCCTCGCCGCACACCGATCCCCGGGGATTTCTTCGCGCGCTGTACGACGCCGCGGTCGCGCGGGCCCTGCCGGCCCAGACGCTGGGCGCCTTCCTGCCGCCACCGCCGCGCGGGCGCACGCTGGTGCTGGGGGCCGGCAAGGCGGGCGGCGCGATGGCCCAGGCGCTGGATGCGCTGTGGCCCGCCGACGCGCCGCTGTCCGGGCTGGTGGTCACGCGCTACGACCATGTGCCGCCCGGCTACCGCGCGAAGCCGGGCCGCATCGAGGTCGTCGAGGCGGCCCACCCGGTGCCCGATGCGGCCGGGCGGCAGGCGGCCCAACGGATCGCCGCACTGACGCAAGGGCTGACCGCCGATGATCTCGTGCTGTGCCTGGTGTCCGGCGGCGGCTCGGCGCTGCTCGCGCTGCCGGCCGACGGCGTCACGCTCGAGGAGAAGCAGGCGATCAACAAGGCGCTGCTGAAGAGCGGCGCCGCGATCGACGAGATGAACTGCGTGCGCAAGCACCTGTCGGCCATCAAGGGCGGGCGGCTGGCGGCGATGTGCGCGCCGGCCCGCGTGGTCACGCTGCTGGTCTCCGACGTGCCGGGCGATTCGCCCGAGGTGATCGCGAGCGGGCCGACGGTGCCCGATGCGACGACCTGCGCCGATGCGCTGGCGATCCTCGCGCGTTACCGCATCGAGGTGTCGGCGCCGGCGCGCGCCGGGCTGGAAAGCGGCGCGTTCGAGACGCCGAAACCCGGCGACACCCGCTTCGCCGGGCACGAGGTGCGGATGATCGCGACGCCGCAGCAGTCGCTCGAAGCCGCCGCGGCACTCGCCCGCGCCGCGGGCATCGAGGCCCACATCCTCGGCGACGAGATCGAGGGCGAGTCGCGCGAGGTCGGCAAGGTGCATGCGGCGCTCGCGCGGCAGGTCGCGCGGCGCGGACAGCCGTTCCGCACGCCGTGCGTGATTCTCTCCGGCGGGGAGACGACGGTGACGGTCGCCAGCAAGGGCGGGCGCGGCGGGCGCGCCACCGAGTTCCTGCTCGGCTGCGCCCTCGCGCTGCAAGGCCAGCCGGGCGTGTTCGTGCTGGCCGCGGACACCGACGGCATCGACGGTGTAGAGGACAACGCCGGCGCGATCGTCACGCCCGACACGCTCGCGCGCGCCGAGGCACAGGGCCTCAGCGCACGTGACCGCTTGGACCGCAACGACGCCTACAACTTCTTTGCGCCGCTCGGTGACCTGGTCGTGCCCGGGCCGACCTTCACCAACGTCAACGACTTCCGCGCGCTGCTGGTGCTCTGACCCGGCGGGAGCTCACTGCTCCAGCAGGTCCTTCATCTCGTCGGCGTGCTCTTCCTCGTCGTGCAGGATGCCTTCGAGCATGCGGCGCGTCGTCGGATCCTTGTCGCCGATCAGCGTGATCATCTGCCGGTAGGTTTCCACCGCGACGCGCTCGGCCACCAGGTTGGCGCGGATCATCGCCTTCAGTTCCGACGACTCGTCGTAGGCGGCATGGCTGCGTTCGAGCAAGGTGTTCGGCGAGAAATCGGGCTCGCCGCCGAGCTGCACGATGCGTTCGGCGATCAGGTCGGCATGCGCTGCCTCTTCGTTCGCGTGCACCATGAACTCGGCGGCGATCGCCGGCGACGACATGCCGTGCGCGGTGAAGTGGTGGCGCTTGTAGCGCAGCACGCAGACCAGCTCGGTGGCCAGCGCACCGTTCAGCAGCAGCACGATGTCGTCGCGCCACGGGCCGTAGCTCGGCGTCACGGCCCCGTCCTCGGTGCGCTTGCGGGCGGCTTCGATCGCGGTCTCGTCCAGGCGCAGGGCCTTGCCCTCGCGGGCGTTCTTGTCGTGCATGGCCATCTCCGTTCGGGGTCAGGGTTGCGGATCCTTTCACTGTAGGAAGCATCGGTCCCGGCCGGCATCGGAAGGCAGCGGCCCTGCCTGTAGGACTGGGCCGCGCCGGCCTCACCGCTGCTGCTGCAGCAACTGCGCCACCACCGCCACCGCGATCACCTCGGGTTCCTTGCCGGCAATCCCCGGCACGCCGATCGGGCAGGTCATCCGGCCGATCGCCTCGGCCGGCACGCCGCGCTCCTCGAAGCGATGCACGAAACGCGCGCGCTTGGTCCGGCTGCCGATCAGGCCGAGGTACGCGAAATCGCCGCGGCGCAGGATGGCCTCGGTGATGCGCAGGTCGAGGTCGTGGCTGTGCGTCAGCACCAGGTAGTGCGCGCCCGCAGGCGCCTGGGCCACCTCGGCCTCCACCGGCTCGACGCACAGCCGCTCGATGTGCGCCGGCAGCGGGTGCGGCGGGAATTCGCTGTCGCGCTCGTCGATCCATTGCACGCGGCAGTCGATGCCGGCCAGCAGCGCGACGATCGCCCGCCCCACATGGCCCGCGCCGTACAGCTGCACGAAGAAGCGCGGCGCGCCGTCGGGCCAGGCGGCCAGCAGCGCGTCGCCGAGCCGCTGGGTGCGCAGCGTCAGCGCGCCGCCGCAGCACTGGCCGAGCGAAGGGCCGAGCGCGAACTCGGCGTCATGGGGTGCCGTGTCGCCGGTGGCGAGCCACTGCCGCGCCTGCGCGATCGCCGTCAGTTCGAGGTGGCCGCCGCCGATGGTGCCCAGCACCGCATCGCGCGTCACCAGCATGTGCGTGCCGGCCTCGCGCGGTACCGAGCCGCGGTGCGACAGCACCTGCACGTCCATCGCCGGCACGCCGGCCGCGAGCAGCGCCAACGCCTCACGGCGCAGCGTGCTCATCGGGAGATCTCCGTCAGCCCACGAGCACCGGCAGCGGCGTGTTGATGACCGTGCCCACCAGCTCGTACACCGCCTCGTGCGTCAGCACGCCGGCCAGCACCAGCTTGGGCCGGCGCAGCAGCGACTTGGCCTTCGTCAGCAGCCCGCGCCAGCCGCCGTGCAGCCCGACGCGCAGCCGGTTGCGCAGCGTGTCGCGCAGGATCAGCAGCGAGGTTTCCTCGCGCACCTCGGTCGCGAACTGGCGCTTGTATTCCGACACGCCGATGCCGAAGTTCAGCGTCTGCGGCCGCTGGTGCGCGATCAGGTCCTCGATCAACCGGTACAGCAGCACGGTGCCGGGGCTGAACTTCGACAGCTCCGCGTCGTGGCCGATGTCGGCGTAATGGAACACGCCGCGCCCCTGGTAGCCCAGCACGAAGGCCAGCGCCCGGCCGCCGCTGCGCAGCACGTAGCTGCGCAACAGGCCGCGGCGTGCCAGGTCGGTGAGCCGCAGCGCGATGTCGTCGCGCTCGATGCCCAGCGGGCCGATCGCCTGGTGCTGCCAGGTGCGCCTGGCGATGTGCTGCGCCTGGCGCACGAACTCGGCCACCTGCTCCTCGGCATCGACACGGATCAGCTCCAGCCCCGGCATCTGCTCTTCCAGCACCCGCACCTGGCGGCGCAGGTTGTAGCGCTTCTTGCTGCCGAAGCGCGCCAGGTAGGCATCGAAGGTCTCGGGCAGCGCGATCGTGTACAGCGGGCGCTTGCCGTGCTCGCTGTACAGCAGCGAGCCGCCGCGCTGGCGCAGCTGCGCCTCCCAGCCGGCCCAGGCGCTGCAGCCGGCGGGAATGCCCTTCAGGAACAGCGCATCCAGGTCGGCGCGCTCGCGCCACAGCCGATCGACCACGTCGGCCAGCGCACCCGGCCGGCCGGCCACCAGCGGCGCACCGCCCAGCAGGTGGGCCGAGCGCAGCTTCAGCGAGGCAAAGGTCCAGCGCCCGGCCGAGAACGCGAGCGGGTACGGCTGCACGTCCATCGGCACCACGCCGACCTCGGCGCCCTCTTCCGCCGGCAGCACGCCCAGCAGCAGGTCGTCGGCCGGGCGCGTCGCGACCAGGTGGTTCCACCACTCCGGCGACTGGTAGATGCGGTAGACATGCCCGCTGTCGCTGAGCAGCCCGTCCCAGCCTTTCATCAGCTGGCTGTCGGTGGCAGCCGCCCGCGAGAACACCACCGGTGAAGCTGCGGGTGGCGTGGCAACGGGTGCGAAGGCGGAAGTGGTGGCGCTCATGAAGACGGCTGGAGCTCGCGAAGAATCGACCGGACAACGGCGCCCGGTGCGGACGCCTGCGAATCGACACGAAGGATATCGACGGCAGCGCTTTTGCCGTCTCCCTCGCCCCGGGGGTTCGTGCGTGAATACCGCACGAATCGGGGCCGTCCTGCCTCGTTTTGGCGCTCACGTTGCGTTCGGTTGCCTGGCTTGCGTCTGGTGGCATTGCATCCGATGGCGTTCAGCCTGCCGCACGCACCGCGGTGATCGCATCGAGGATCGCCTCCGGCGTCGCCGGCGCGCGCAGCGGCGGGTCGATGCGGTGCCCGCCGAGCGCCGACACCGCATCGCGGATCGCGAAGAACACCGAGAACGGCAGCAGCAGCGGCGGCTCGCCGACCGCCTTGCTGCGGTGGATGCTGTCCTCGACGTTCTCGCCGTCGTACAGCCGCACGTTGAAGACGGCCGGGCAGTCGTTCGCGGTCGGGATCTTGTAGGTACTCGGCGCGTGCGTCGCGAGCAGGCCGGTCTGCGGGTGCCACACCAGCTCCTCGCTGGTCAGCCAGCCCATGCCCTGGATGAACGCGCCCTCGACCTGGCCGGTGTCGACGGCCGGGYTCAGCGAGCGGCCGGCGTCGTGCAGCACGTCGGCGCGCAGCAGCTTCCATTCGCCCGTCAGGGTATCCACCAACACCTCGCTGACGGCCGCGCCGTACGCGAAGTAATAGAACGGCCGGCCGGTCAGCGTCGCGCTGTCCCAGTGCAGGCCGGGCGTCGCGTAGAAGCCGTCGGACCACAGCTGCACGCGTGCCAGATAGGCCTGCATCACGAGCTCGGCGAACCCGATGCGCCCGGCCGGGCCGATCACCTCGTCGTTCGCGAAGCGCAATTCGTCGGCGCGGCAGGCCAGCAGGGGCGCGGCCACGTCGGCCAGCCGCACGCGGATCTGCCGCGCCGCATCCTGCGCCGCCTTGCCGTTCAGGTCGCTGCCGGTGGAGGCGGCGGTGGCCGAGGTGTTGACGACCTTGTGCGTGTCGGTCGCGGTGACGCGCACCCGCTCGAAGCCGACGCCCAGCTCGTGCGCCACCACCTGCGCCACCTTGGTGTTCAGCCCCTGGCCCATCTCGGTGCCGCCGTGGTTCACGAGGATCGAACCGTCGGCATACACATGCACCAGCGCGCCGGCCTGGTTCAGGTGCTTCACGTTGAAGGAGATGCCGAACTTGACCGGCGTGAACGCCAGGCCGCGCTGCAGCACCGGGTTCACCCGGTTGAACGCCGCCACCGCCTCGCGGCGCGCACGGTAGCCGCTGTCGGCCTCGAGCTGCGCGCACAGCTCGTGCAGGATGTTGTCGTCGACCGACTGGCCATAGGGCGTCGTGCGATTCGTGTCGGTGCCGTAGAAGTTGATGCGCCGCACGTCCAGCGCATCCTTGCCGAGCGCGCGCGCGATGCTGTCGACGATGTTCTCGATCGCGATCGCGCCCTGCGGCCCGCCGAAGCCGCGGAACGCGGTGTTGCTCTGCGTGTTGGTCTTGCCGCAGAAGCCGTGCATCGCGACATCGGGCAGCCAGTAGGCGTTGTCGAAGTGGCACAGCGCGCGCGTCATCACCGGGCCCGACAGGTCGGCCGAATGGCCGGCCCGCGACACCATCGTGACCTCGCTGCCGAGGATGCGGCCGTCGTCGTCGTAGCCGGCCTCGTACTCGTACCAGAAGCAGTGGCGCCGCCCGGTGATCAGGAAATCGTCGTCGCGGTCGACCCGCAGCTTGACCGGCCGGCGCAGCTTCTGCGCCGCCACCGCCGCGACGCAGGCGAACAGCGCCGATTGCGATTCCTTGCCGCCGAAGCCGCCGCCCATGCGCCGGCACTCCACCTGCACATGGTGCGAGCTCAGCTGCAGCGCATGCGCCACCAGGTGCTGCATCTCGCTCGGGTGCTGCGTCGAGCAGTGCAGCAGCAGGCCGCGGTCTTCCTTCGGGATCGCGTAGCTGATCTGGCCTTCGAGGTAGAACTGCTCCTGGCCGCCGACGTCCAGCGTGCCTTTCAGGCGGTGCGGCGCCGCGTCGATGGCCGCCCGTGCGCCGCCCGCGCGCGTGCTGCGCACCAGGTGCATCGGCGGCAGCACGTAGGCACCGGCCGCATGCGCGGCCTGCGGCGTCAGGACCGGCGGCCGCGCCTCCACCTTCAGCACCGCCTTGGCCTGCGCCGCGGCACGGCGCGCCGCATCGCGCGTCGACGCGATCACCGCGAACACCGGCTGGCCGAGGTAGCGCAGCTCGCCGTCGGCGAGGATCGGGTCGTCGTGCAGGATCGGCCCGCAGTCGTTGGGGCCGGGGATGTCGGCGGCGGTCAGCACCGCGACGACGCCCGGCTGCGCCCGCAGCACCGCGAGGTCGATCGCCAGCAGCCGCCCGTGCGCCACCGGCGACAGCCCGAGCGCCGCGTGCAGCGTGCCGGCGAGCTCCGGCAGGTCGTCGATGTAGGCGGCCTCGCCGGCGACGTGCAGGTGCGCCGATTCGTGCGGCCGGCTGATGCCGACGCGCGCGCCTTCACGCAGCGCGACGGCTTCGGCGTCGGGCTCGGCCTGCAGGAAAGGATCCACGGCCTTGTTCATGCCATCACGCTCCAGGCCCGCGTGGCCTCGACCGGCAGCGGGTCCACCGCGCGCGTCTCCAGCCAGAAGCGCCGCAGCAGGTTCTGCGCGACCTGCAGCCGGTAGGCGGCGCTCGCGCGCATGTCGCTGAGCGGCGTGAAGTCCTGCGCCAGCGCAGCCTGCGCGGCCTTCAAGGCGGCCTCGTCCCACGCGCGGTCCTGCAACGCCGCCTCGGCCTGCGCGGCGCGCTTGACGATGCCCGCCATGCCGCCGAACGCCAGCCGCACCTGCGCGACCGTGCCGTCGGCCGCGAGCCCGATCGACAGGCCGGCGCACACGGCCGAGATGTCGCAGTCGAAACGCTTGCTGATCTTGTACGCGCGCACCTGCTGCTGCACGGCCGCCAGCGGTACGACGATCTCCTGCACGAACTCGCCGGGCTGCAACTGGTTCTTCATGTAGTCGAGGTAGAACGCGGCGAGCGGCACGCGCCGCGCCTTGCTGCCGCGGCGCAGCACCAGCTCGGCGTCGAGCGCGAGCAGCACCGGCGCCGAATCGCCGATCGGCGAGCCGTTGGCCACGTTGCCACCCATCGTGCCGGCATGCCGGATCGGCGGCGACGCGAAACGCAGCCACACCTCGGTCAGCGCGGGCACGTGCCGCGCGAGCGCCGACCAGGCGTCTTCGAGCGAGGCCCCGGCGCCGATGTGCAGGTGGCCGTCGCGCTCGTCGATGCGCTTCAGCTCGGCCACGTCGCCCAGGTAGAGGATCTCGCCGAGGTCGCGGAACTGCTTGTTGACCCACAGCCCGATGTCGGTCGAGCCGGCCAGCAGCGTCGCCTTCGGGTGCTGCTCGCGCAGCGCCGCGAGCGCCTCCAGCGTGCGCGGCGCGAAGTAGTCGTCGACGCGCGGGCCGCCGGCGGCCTGGCGGTTGAAGCCGGCGTAGTGGAGGCCGTCGGTGCTGCCCGCGAGCGTCTTCAGCGCGGCCACCACCGGCAAGGGGTCGAGCGCGACCGGCGGCAGCTCGAACATGCGCTCGCCGGCATCGAGGATGGGCCGGTAGCCGGTGCAGCGGCACAGGTTGCCCGACAGCTCGTCGGCCAGTTGCTGCCGGGTCGGCACCTGCCCGCAGGCACGGTGGCCCTCGTAGCCGGCCCACAGCGACATCACGAAGCCCGGCGTGCAGAACCCGCACTGCGAGCCGTGGCACTCGACCATCGCCTGCTGCACCGGGTGCAGCGCGCCGCCGGCCTGGTCCTTCAGGTCTTCGACGGTGAACAGCGCCTTGCCGGCCAGCGTCGGCAGGAACTGGATGCAGGCGTTGACGGTGCGCAGCGCGAGGCCACCGACCCGCTGCGCGGGCGCCGTCCGCTCATCCGCCAGTTCCCCCACCACCACCGTGCAGGCACCGCAATCGCCCTCGTTGCAACCCTCCTTGGTGCCGGTGCAGCGGGCGTCCTCGCGCAGCCACTCGAGCACCGAGCGCGTCGGATGAACGCCGCCCACCTCGACGATCTCGCCGCGGTGGAAGAAGCGGATGGGCTGGGTGCTCATGGAAATCCGGGGTTGGTCAACAAGCATAGGACAGACTCCGCAAGGGTAAACCTCCGTCGCCGCCGGGATACGATGGCGCCCCGACGCCCTGGCTTTGCAATTCACGGGCCCGGCCCCTGGCCTGCCCCCACCCGACTTCCCGCATGACACCCCGCCGCATCGCGCTGCGCGCCGACCTGCTCGACTTCACCRCCGCACCCGACTGGGGCGACACYGAGTCGCCGGCCGTGCGTTTCCGCCCCGACCACTGGCTGCTGGTCGAGGACGGCCGCATCGCGGGCGCGCAGCCCGGCACGCCCGACACCCGCTGGCAGCTGCACGACCACCGCGGCCGGCTGCTGATGCCCGGCTTCATCGACAGCCATGTGCACAGCCCGCAGCTCGACGTGATCGCGAGCTACGGCACCGCGTTGCTCGACTGGCTGGACACCTACACCTTCCCGGCCGAGCGCCGCTATGCCGACGCGGGCGAGGCCGAGCGCGGCGCGGCACGCTTTCTCGATGCGCTGCTGGCGCACGGCACGACCGCCGCCGTCGTCTTCCCGACCGTCCACAAGGTCAGCGCCGACCGGCTGCTGGCCGGCGCCCAGGCGCGCGGCATGCGGCTGATCGCCGGCAAGGTGCTGATGGACCGGCATGCGCCCGACGGGCTGCGCGACGACGTCGACCAGGCCGAGCGCGATTGCGTCGAGCTGATCGAGCGCTGGCATGGCGTCGACCGGCTCGCCTACGCGGTGACGGTGCGCTTCGCGCCGACCAGCACGCCGGCCCAGCTCGCGATGGCCGGCCGGCTGTGCGCGGCCTGGCCCGGCCTCTACATGCAGACCCACGTGGCCGAGAACCGCGACGAGGTGCTGTGGGTGGCCGAGCTGTTCCCCGAGGCGCGCAGCTACCTCGACGTGTACGCCCGCGCCGGGCTGCTGAACGAGCGCAGCGTGCTGGCGCACGGCATCTGGCTGGACGATGCCGACCGGGCGGCGATCCGGGCCAGCGGTGCGCAGATCGCCCACAGCCCGTCGTCGAACCTGTTCCTCGGCAGCGGTCTGTTCGGCTGGCGCGCCGCCGAGGCCGCCGGCTGCGCGGTCAGCCTGGCGACCGACGTGGGCGGCGGCACCAGCCTGTCGATGCTGCGCGCCGCGAGCGACGCCTACCGCGTGCAGGCGATGGCCGGCGAGCGGCTGACGGCCTGGAAGGCGCTGCATGCCGGCACGCGCGGCGCGGCCAAGGCGCTCGGGCTGGCCGACGAGATCGGCTCGCTGGAGGCCGGGCGGGTCGCCGACCTGTGCGTCTGGGACTGGGCGGTGGGGCCGGTCGCCGAGCGTCGGATGGAGGTGGCGCGGGGCTTGCATGAGCGGGTGTTTGCGTGGATGACGCTCGCGGACGAGCGGAACCTGGTGTCGACGTGGGTGAACGGAGTGCAACGGCATGGGCGACGGGATTGAGGGGGCGGCGATGCTTCGACTGGAACTGACCGACCTCAGCAAGAGCTACCCCGCCGTCAAGGCGAACGACCGCGTCAACCTGCGCGTCAAGCCCGGCGAGATCCATGCCGTGCTCGGCGAGAACGGCGCCGGCAAGTCGACGATGATGAAGATGATCTACGGCGCGGTCCGCCCCGATGCCGGCGTGATCCGCTGGAACGGCCAGCCGGTCGAGATCCGCAACCCGCAGGAGGCGCGCGCGCTGGGCATCAGCATGGTGTTCCAGCACTTCAGCCTGTTCGACACCCTCACCGCCGCCGAGAACGTCTGGCTCGGCCTGGACAAGTCGCTGACGCTCGCCGCCGTGACGCAGCGCATCACCGAGGTCGCCCGCGTCTACGGCCTCGGCGTCGACCCGCTGCGCCCGGTGCACACGCTGTCGGTCGGCGAGCGCCAGCGCGTCGAGATCGTGCGCGCGCTGATGACCAACCCGAAGCTGCTGATCCTCGACGAGCCGACCTCGGTGCTGACGCCGCAGGCCGTCGAGACGCTCTTCATCACGCTGCGCCAGCTCGCCGCCGAGGGCTGCAGCATCCTCTACATCAGCCACAAGCTCGACGAGATCCGCGCGCTGTGCCACCACTGCACCGTGCTGCGCGGCGGCCGCGTCACCGGCGAGGTCGACCCGACGCAGGAGACCAATGCCAGCCTGTCGCGCCTGATGATCGGCGCCGAGCCGCCGCAGCTGCAGCACGTGCAGGCGCGGCTCGGCGACGTGGCGCTGTCGGTGCGCGAGCTCACGGTGCCCAAGCGCGACCAGTTCGGCATGGACCTGCAGGGCATCAGCTTCGACGTGCGCTGCGGCGAGATCGTCGGCATCGCCGGCGTCTCCGGCAACGGCCAGCAGGAGCTGATGGCCGCGCTCTCCGGCGAGGACCCGCGCGCCGAGGCCGAGAGCATCGTGCTGTTCGAGCGGCCGGTGGGCCGCCAGTCGCCGCGCCGCCGCCGGGCGCAAGGCCTGAACTTCGTGCCCGAGGAACGCCTCGGCCGCGGCGCGGTGCCGACGCTGTCGCTCGCGCAGAACACGCTGCTCACGCGCACCGCCGCGGTGACGGCGCAGGGCTGGATCCGCACCGGCGAGGTCGCCGCGCTCGCGAACCGGCTGATCCAGCGCTTCAACGTGAAGGCGGGCGGGCCCGAGGCGCCGGCCAGGAGCCTGTCCGGCGGCAACCTGCAGAAGTTCATCGTCGGCCGCGAGATCGATGCCGCGCCGCGCCTGCTGATCGTCTCGCAGCCGACCTGGGGCGTCGACGTCGGCGCGGCCGCGCAGATCCGCGGCGAGCTGCTGAAGCTGCGCGACGCGGGCTGCGCGGTGCTGGTCGTCAGCGAGGAGCTCGACGAGCTGTTCGAGGTCTGCGACCGCCTGGTGGTGATCGCACAGGGCCGCGTGTCGCCGTCGATCGCGACCACGCAGGCCACGGTGGAGCAGATCGGCGAATGGATGAGCGGGCTGTGGGCGCCGCGCGGAGCGGCCTTCCACCCGGAGGCGAAGCATGCTGAAGCTTGAGCCGCGCCCGGCGCAGAGCCGGCTGATGTCGATCGCCTCGCCGCTGCTGGCGCTGGCGATCACGGTGGCGATCGGCGTCGTGCTGTTCCTGCTGCTCGGCAAGGATCCGCTGCGCGGGCTGCAGGTGTTCTTCGTCGAGCCGCTGAAGAGCGCGTATGCGCTGTCGGAGCTGGCGGTGAAGGCGACGCCGCTGCTGCTGATCGCGCTCGGCCTCGCGGTGTGCTTCCGCTCCAACGTCTGGAACATCGGCGCCGAGGGGCAGTTCGTGCTGGGGGCGATTGCGGCCGGCGGGGTCGCGATGCTGGCCGAGCCGGGCACGGGGCGTTGGATCGTGGTACCGATCCTCGTGGCCGGCGTGCTCGGCGGCATGGCCTGGGCCGCGATCGTCGCGCTGCTGCGCGACCGCTTCAACGCCAACGAGATCCTGGTCAGCCTGATGCTGGTCTACGTCGCCGAGCAGGTGCTGGGCTGGCTGGTCTACGGCCCGTGGAAGGACCCGAACGGCTACAACTTCCCGCAGACCATGACCTTCCTCGACGCCACCAAGGTGCCGCGGCTGTTCAGCGGGCTGCGCGTCAACATCGGCCTGCTGCTCGCGCTGCTCGCGGTGGGCGCGTTCTGGGCCTTCCTGTTCCGCACCTATGCCGGCTTCCAGCTGCAGGTCGGCGGGCAGGCCCCGGCGGCGGCGCGCTACGCCGGCTTCTCGTCGCGGCGCGCGCTGTGGACGGCGCTGCTGCTGTCGGGCGGCATGGCCGGGCTGGCCGGCGGGCTGGAGGCGGCCGGCCCGCTCGGCCAGCTGACCCTGCACGTGCCGGTGGGCTACGGCTTCGCGGCCATCATCGTCGCCTTCGTCGGCCGGCTGCACCCGGTGGGCATCGTGTTCTCGGCGATCCTGATGAGCATGTTCTACATCGGCGGCGAGCTGGCGCAATCGCGCCTGGGCCTGCCGAAATCGCTGACCGGCGTGTTCCAGGGCCTGCTGCTGTTCTCGCTGCTCGCCTGCGACACGCTGATCCACTACCGCATCCGCTGGAAGCCGGCGCACGCCCCCGCCGCGCCCGCGCCGGCGGCGGCGTCCTCCACCGCCGAGGGACAAGCCTGATGGACGCCATCGCCCTGCTGATCGCCGCCACGCTGAGTTCCGGTACCGTGCTCGCGTTCGCCGCGCTCGGGCTGCTGGTCAACGAGCGCGCCGGCATCGTCAACCTCGGCGCCGAAGGGATGATGCTGGTGGCCGCGCTGGCCGGCTTCGCGACCGCGGTGCACACCGGCAG
>NZ_JBFUFP010000035.1:0-16423 GCF_056403375.1 Rhizobacter sp. P2_H2 | reverse complement strand
CTGTCGAAGCGCGGCCAGGCCATCGCCGACATCGCGCTGCGCTGGCGCCCGCCGACGCAGCTGCCGGTCGCGTTCCGCATCGGCGCGCCGGCCACTGCGGAGTTCCCGTTCGCGCTGTGGGACCGGCTGGCCCGCGACACCGCCGCGCCGCGCCGCCGGGCGCTGTCGCAGTACACCGATCCGGCCGGCGAGCCGGCGCTGCGCGAGGCGATCGCGCAGTGGCTGCTGGTGTCGCGCGGCATCCGCTGCGAGGCGTCGCAGGTGCTGGTCACGTCGGGCTCGCAGCAGGGCATCGACCTGATCGGCCGGCTGCTGCTCGACCTGGGCGACGAGGTGATGGTCGAGGACCCGGGCTACCCGGGCATCCGCGCCAACCTGCTCGGGCAGGGCGCGGTCGTGCGGCCGGTGCCGCTGGACGCCGACGGGCTGTGCATCGCGCAGGGCGCCGCGCGCTGGCCGCAGGCGCGCATGGCGGTCGTGACGCCGACGCACCAGTTCCCGATGGGCGTGCACATGAGCCTGGCGCGCCGGCTCGCGCTGCTCGACTGGGCGCGCACGCGGCGCGCGTGGATCGTCGAGGACGACTACGACGGCGAGTTCCAGTACGGCGCGCACCGCATGCCGGCGCTGTGCAGCCTGCCGCAGTCGGAGCGCGTGCTGTACGTCGGCACCTTCTCGAAGACGCTGCACCCGGGCCTGCGGCTGGGCTTCATCGTGATGCCGCTCGCGCTGGCGCCCGCCTTCGCGGGAGCCAAGGCGGTGACCGACCGGCACAGCCCCGGTGCCGCGCAGGACGTGCTGGCCCGCTTCATCACCGAAGGCCACCTGCTGCGCCACCTGCGGCGCATGCGCGAGCTGTATGCGCTGCGGCAGGAACTGGTGATCGAGACCTTGGCCAAGGCAAGCGGCGGCGCGCTGCGGCTGCTGCCGAGTGCGCAGGGCATGCACCTGGCGCACGAGGACGAGGCGGGCCGGCCGGATGAGCCGCTGTCGGCGCGCGCGCAGGAGGGCGGGGTGTACCTCGCGACGCTGTCGCGCTATGCGATCGAGGCGCCGCGGCGCGGCTGGCTGTTCGGCTATGCGGGGTACGACGAGGCGGCGCTGCGGGCCGCGTCGCGCATGGTCGGGCGCCTGTTCAGTGCAAGGTGATCGGAACGTCCGGCCCCTTGCCCGTCGCGATCGTCATCGCCTGCCGCGCACTCCAGCCGGTCGACCAGCGCGCGAACTCGGCGGCCGGCATCGGCCGGCCCATGTGGAAGCCCTGGGCCTCGTCGCAGGCCAGCTCGCGCAGCAGCTCCCAGACCTGCGCGTTCTCGACGCCCTCGGCCACCACCGTGAGCCCGAGGCCGTGCGCCAGGTCGATCGTCGAGCGCACGATGCGTGCGTCGTCCAGGTCCTTCTCCATGTTGAGCACGAACGATTTGTCGATCTTCAGCTCGTCCACCGGCAGCCGCTTCAGGTACGCGAGCGATGAATAGCCCGTGCCGAAGTCGTCGATCGACAGCCGGAAGCCCAGCGCGCTCAGCTTGTCGAGCGTGGCCTGCGCGCGCTGCGGGTCGTCCATGATCGCGCTCTCGGTGATCTCCAGGCAGAAGGCCTCGGCCGGCACCGAATGCCGCACCAGCAGCGCGTCGAACTTCTGCGGCAGCTCCGGGTCGAGCAGGTCGCGCGTCGACAGGTTGATCGAGATCGTCAGCGTCTGGCCGCCGTCGTGCAGGCGTTTCCACAACTGCGCGGTCTGCTCGAAGACCCACAGCGTCAGCACCCGGATGAAGCCGGTCTGCTCGGCGAACGGGATGAACTCCATCGGCGGCACCAGCCCGCGGCGCGGGTGCTGCCAGCGCACCAGCGCCTCGGCGCCGACGACGCGTGCGTTGCCGAGCGCCAGCTTGGGCTGCAGGTACAGCCGCAGTTCGTCGTGATCGACCGCATGGCGCAATTCGCTCAGCAGCGACAGCGTCTGCGAGCTCGCGGCATCGAGCGCCGCGTCGTAGACCATCGGGCCGTCATGCTGGCGCTTGGCGGTGTACATCGCGACCTCGGCGCGGCTCAGCAGCACGTCGGCATCGCCGGCATGCAGCGGCCAGTTCGCGAGGCCCAGGCTCGCGCTGATGTCGACCGTCTGGTCCTCCAGCTTCAGCGCGGCGTCGAAGGCCTGGTTGATGCGCTTGGCGACCGTGCGGGTCAGCGCCACGTCGTTGGCGGGATCGAGCCCGGCCAGCAGCACCGCGAACTCGTCGCCGCCGAGCCGCGCGACCAGGTCGCCGCCGCGCACCGCCTGCTGCGTCAGCCGCTCGGCCACGCTGCGCAGCAGCAGGTCGCCGAAGCGGTAGCCGAGCACGTCGTTGACGTGCTTGAAGCGATCGAGGTCGAGCATGATCACCGAGACGGTCCGGCCATTCTTGCCGGCCGCGACGATCGCGTCGCGCACCGCGTTGCGGAACTGCAGGCGGTTCGGCAGCGCCGTCAGCGGATCCCAGTAGGCGAGCTTCAGGATCTCGTCCTGCTGCTCGCCGATGCTCTCGCGCATGCGCTCGAAGGCGCGGGCCACGTCGCCCAGCTCGTCGCTGCGGTCGAGGCCGCGCAGCGGCGTCGAGTAGTCGCCGGCGCCCAGCCGTTCGGCCGCCGTCGCGAGGCGCCGCAGCGGCGTCGTCACGTGGCGCGCCGTCAGCACGCTGCCGATGCCGAACACCAGCACGCCGACCAACGTCAGCGCGGCCAGCCCCAGCTGCAGCTGGCGGTACGGCGCGACCGCGTCGTCGACCGAGCGCAGCAGCAGCGCCGAGACGGCGGCGCCGTCGTGCTCGGCGAGCATCAYGGTGCGGCCGCTGTATTCGTTGTCGAGCAGCGTCAGCGCCAAGGTGACGGAACCGGCGGCCGAGTTGGCGGCGGGGTGGCCGCCGTTCACCTGCTCGAGCGCCAGCGCGGCCTGCTTCTCCAGCTGCCCGCGCGTGGCCAGCGGCAGCGTCGAGACGGCGGTGGTCCATGTCGAGCTCGCATCGCTGCGCACCTGCAGGCTGACCTGCAGCGACGACAGCGCATGCATGTCGTCGACCAGCCGCTGGTCGATCGGGAAGCCCATCAGCACCCAGCCGACCACCACCGGTGCGCGCATCGGCACCATCACCAGCTGGAACGGGCGATGGCCGAGCACGACGATCTCGCTGGCGCGCTTGGAGGCGAGCGCCCGCGCGGCCAGCCGCTGCGTGACCGGCAGCAGCTCCTGCAGGCCGGGCTGGGCGGCGGCGCGCAGCCGGAACTCGGTKTCGAGCAGCGCGGTGACGGTGGCGCCGATGCGCTCGCCGTGGTTGGCGAGCACCGACGCGATGGTGTCGGCATCGTTGCTGCTGACGGCGGCGCGGAAGCCGTAGTCGGCCGCCAGCAGGCTCGCGCCTTCGGCGAGCTTCTGCGCGTTCTGGTCGAGCACGCGGGTCAGCACGCGTTCGCCGACCAGCAGTTCGTCATTGATGGCGGCGCGCGCGTTGCGGTCGATGCTGGCGCGGATCGCGAGGAAGCTCGCGGCCTGCACGAGCAGCAGCAGCCCGAGGAACAGCACGACGATGCGCGTGCCCAGCGAGCTGGCGATCCAGCGCGGCCAGTGGCGCGGGTGCAGCAGCTCGCGTGCGGTCGGCCCCGTCATGGCGCGCTCCCCGCGGCGACCGGCAGCTGGATGGCGGCCTGCGCATCGGCCTCGCCGATCGCGAGCGGTTGCGGTGCCGGCTCCTGGCCGGGCACGACGCCGGCATGCCAGGCGCGCAGCCGGTAGCTGCCGGGCGCGATGCCGTCGATGCGGGCGCGGCCGTCGGTGCCGGTGCGGGCGTGGTGCGGCGTGTCGACGACGACCACCCAGGCGCTCATCCGGTCATGGATGTTGCAGCCGAGCACCGCGGCGCCGGGCTGGTCGAACACCACCGGCGCTGCCGGCACGCCGGCGTAGAGCTTCAGCTCGAAGGTCTTGACCGGTGAGAACGAATAGACGTGGTGCCGCACGGTATCGAAGTTCGGGAAGGTGACCGGCGTGCCGACGGTGACGACCGTCACCGACGGGTTGAACTGGCGCTTGCTCTGCGAGATCTCGACGCCGGCCATCGGCTTGACCGGCAGCTTGCCGCTGGCGGGGTCCAGCATCACCACTGCGTCGACCAGCGGGCGGCCGGCCGGATCGGCCACCGCGACGCTGACGGCGGCCCCCTGGGCGGCGGCGGCCAGCGACAGCGCCAGGGCACAGAGGCCGTGTCGGGTCAGGGACTGAAGGCGCAGACGCATGGTGGGTTGGAGGTCGGGGTCGATGAGGGATCGGTGCGGCACAAGCCGCACTGCCTTCGGATATCGGCGAGCCGCCGACCGACTGAAGCCGCTGCGGCCTCGGCGTGCGGTGCATCACGTTTCGGACCCGTGCATGAGCGGGGTCAGCAATCGCTTACGTTTTGGATGTGTCGCTTGGTCCCCAGGCGTTTAGGCTGTGGAATCCCCGGCTTCGGATATAGATCTTGTCGACCTCCTCACGACGTGCCCGCCTGGTGGCACCCTGGCTGATGTTCCTCGCCGCCTGCGGCGGCAGCAGCGATTCCGGCACGGCCGACGCCGGCACGCCGGCCCCCGCGCCAGCGCCAGCGGCTTCCGGCACCTGCGACATCGCCGATTTCAACGCGCAGATGCTGGCGCGCATCAACGCCTTCCGTGCCAGCGCGCAGAGCTGTGGCTCGGAGGGCAATTTCACGGCGGCGCCGGCGCTCACCTGGAACGACAAGCTGACGCAGGCGGCCGTGGGGCACTCGCAGGACATGGCGACGAAGAACTACTTCTCGCACGACAGCCAGGACGGCCGCATTTTCTCGCAACGCATCACCGCGACCGGCTACACCTGGAGCGCGATCGGCGAGAACATCGCCGCCGGCCAGAACAGCATCGACAGCGTGATGACCAGCTGGCAGAACAGCCCCGGCCACTGCGCCAACCTGATGAGCAAGAACTTCACGCAGGTCGGCGTGGCCTGCGTGCCCGGCGCGGCCGGTGCCGCGTACAGCCGCTACTGGACGATGGACCTGGCCAAGCCCAGGTGACGGCGGCTCAGGTGGCGCTCGCGATCACGCCACCGCCCAGGCAGACCTCGCCGTCGTACAGCACCGCTGATTGCCCGGGCGTCACCGCCCATTGCGCGGTGCCGAAGTTCAGGCTGAACGCCGCTGCGCTGCCGCCATCGAGCGCGCAGCCCGCATCGGCCTGGCGGTAGCGCGTCTTGGCCGCCATGCCGCCCGGCGCCGGCGCCACGCCGGCCACCCAGCTCGCGTCGTCCGCCGTCAGCGCATGCGATTGCAGCCACGGGTGGTCATGGCCCTGAACGGCGTAGAGCGTGTTGGCCGCCATGTCCTTGCGGGCGACGAACCACGGCGCGTGCTCGCTGCCGCCGCGCACGGCGCCCTTGTCCTTCAACCCGCCGATGCCGATGCCCTTGCGCTGCCCGAGTGTGTAGAACGACAGCCCGACGTGCTCGCCGATCACCCGGCCGCGGTCGTCCTTGATGGGCCCCGGCTGGTTCGACAGGTAGCGGTTCAGGAACTCGCGGAACGGCCGTTCGCCGATGAAGCAGATGCCGGTCGAGTCCTTCTTGGCGGCGTTCGGCAGGCCGATCTCGGCCGCGATGCGGCGCACCTCGGTCTTCGGCAGCTCGCCGACCGGGAACAGCGTCTTGCCCAGCTGCGCCTGGTTCAGCCGGTGCAGGAAATAGCTCTGGTCCTTCAGCGGATCGAGCCCCTTCAGCAGCTCGAAGCGGCCGTCGCGCTCGCGCACCCGGGCATAGTGGCCTGTCGCGATCTTCTCGGCGCCCAGGCGCATCGCATGGTCGAGGAAAGCCTTGAACTTGATCTCGGCGTTGCACAGCACGTCGGGGTTCGGCGTGCGGCCGGCCTGGTACTCGCGCAGGAACTCGGCGAACACCCGGTCCTTGTAGTCGGCCGCGAAGTTCACATGCTCGATCTCGATGCCGAGCACGTCGGCCACGCTCGCGGCATCGAGGAAATCCTGGCGCGTCGAGCAGTACGCGTCGTCGTCATCGTCTTCCCAGTTCTTCATGAAGATGCCGATGACCTCGTGCCCCTGCTGCTTCAGCAGGTGGGCACTGACGGCGGAATCGACACCGCCGGACAGGCCGACGACGATGCGTTGCTTCTTCACTTCGGAGGGACCGCAAAGACCGACTCGTCGGTCGTGATGAGGGACAGCGGGTGGTTCACGCCCGCCAGGTGGTCGTCGACGCAGCGCAGCAGCAGCGGGCTGCGGTGCCGGTGCACGCTCGCGCGGATTTCGTCGGGCGTCATCCACAGCGCGCGCACGATGCCGGTGTCGAGCGTGCGCGTCAGGTCGGGCTCGCCGACCGTGCCGCGGAACGCGATGCGCAGGTAGGTGGTGTCGCGCCCGACGACGCGCTCCGTGCCGGGGCGTTGCGAGCGCGACAGGTAGATGCCGACGATGCCGGTCGGCACGAACGCGCGGGCGGTCTCTTCGAGCGCCTCGCGCACCACGCCCTGCAGCGGCGACTCGCCCGGATCGAGGTGGCCGGCGGGGTTGTTCAGGCACAGCCCGTCGGACGTGTGCTCCTCCACCAGCAGGAACCGGCCCAGGTGTTCGACGATCGCGGCAACGGTGACGCTGGGTTTCCAACGGGAGGACATCCGGCCGATTTTAAGGGCGGGTGTTGTGGCCCTGCATCGCGTGAGGGCGTGTGCCGGTTGTGGGTGCGAAAGCTTTGTGTAAGCTCTCGCGCCAGTTACACGCACAACGTCCGACACAACAACGCACCCGAGGAGTCCGCCATGCTGATAGGGGTCCCGCTGGAAACAGCGGCTGGGGAAACGCGCGTCGCCGCGACCCCGGAGACGGTCAAGAAGCTCAAGGCGCAGGGCCATGTGCTGCGCGTGCAGTCGGGGGCCGGCATCGCCGCCAGCGTCACCGACGAGGCCTATGCGGCGGCCGGTGCCGAGATCGTCGACCGGGCCGGGGCCTTCGGCGCCGAGCTGGTGCTGAAGGTGCGCGCGCCGTCGGTGGACGAGTTGCCGCTGCTGAAGACCGGCACCGCGCTGGTCGGCATGCTGAACCCGTTCGACCGCCAGGGCCTGCAGCGGCTGGCCGAGGCCGGGCTGACCAGCTTCGCGCTCGAGGCCGCGCCGCGCACCACGCGGGCGCAGAGCATGGACGTGCTGTCGTCGCAGGCCAACCTGGCCGGCTACAAGGCGATCATGATCGCGGCCGACCGCTACCAGCGCATCTTCCCGATGCTGATGACGGCGGCCGGCACCGTGAAGGCGGCGCGCGTCGTGATCCTCGGCGTCGGCGTGGCCGGGCTGCAGGCGATCGCGACCGCGAAGCGCCTGGGGGCGGTGATCGAGGCGAGCGACGTGCGGCCCTCGGTGAAGGAGCAGGTCGAGTCGCTGGGCGCGAAGTTCATCGACGTGCCGTACGAGACGGCGGAAGAGAAGGAAGCGGCCGAGGGCGTGGGCGGCTACGCGCGGCCGATGCCGCAGAGCTGGCTGGACCGGCAGAAGGTCGAGGTGGCCAAGCGCGTCGCGGCCGCCGACATCGTCGTGACCACCGCGCTGATCCCGGGCCGCGCCGCGCCGGTGCTGGTGACCGAGGAGATGGTGAAGGCGATGAAGCCGGGCTCGGTGATCGTCGACCTCGCGGCCGCGCAGGGCGGCAACTGCCCGCTGACCGAGGCCGGGAAGATCGTGGTCAAGCACGGCGTCACGCTGGTCGGCGAGACCAACCTGCCGGCGCTGGTGGCGGCCGACGCGAGCGCGCTGTATGCGCGCAACGTGCTCGACTTCCTGAAGCTCGTGCTGACGAAGGAGGGCACGTTCCACGTGCCGATGGACGACGACATCGTCGTGGCCTGCCTGGTCAGCCAGGGTGGCCAAGTCACCCGCAAATAAGGAGCACGACGATGGATCCCGTGAGCCATACCCTGACCAACCTGATCATCTTCGTGCTGGCGATCTACGTCGGCTACCACGTCGTGTGGACCGTCACGCCGGCGCTGCACACGCCGCTGATGGCGGTGACGAACGCGATCTCGGCGATCGTGATCGTCGGTGCGATGCTCGCCGCGGCGCTCACCGAGACGCCGCTGGGCAAGACGATGGGCGTGCTGGCGGTCGCGCTGGCGGCCGTCAACGTGTTCGGCGGCTTCCTCGTGACGCGGCGCATGCTGGAGATGTTCCGCAAGAAGGAGAAGAAGGCGATCGCCGCGCCGAAGGAGGGCTCGCAATGAGCATGAACCTCGTGACGCTGCTGTACCTGGTGGCGAGCGTCTTCTTCATCCAGGCCTTGAAGGGCCTGTCGCACCCGACCACGTCGATCCGCGGCAACCTGTTCGGCATGACCGGCATGGCGATCGCGGCGCTGACGACGGCGGCGCTGATCGTCAAGCTGGCCGACGGCAACGCGCTCGGCCTTGGCTGGGTACTGCTCGGCCTGCTGGTCGGCGGCACGGCCGGCGCGGTGATGGCCAAGCGCGTCGAGATGACCAAGATGCCGGAGCTGGTCGCCTTCATGCACAGCATGATCGGCCTGGCCGCGGTGTTCATCGCGGTGGCGGCGGTGGCCGAGCCTCACGCGTTCAGCATCGCTGCGAAGGGCGACCCGATCCCCACCGGCAACCGGCTGGAGCTGTTCCTCGGCGCGGCGATCGGGGCCGTCACGTTCAGCGGCTCGGTGATCGCGTTCGGCAAGCTGTCGGGCAAGTACAAGTTCCGGCTGTTCCAGGGCGCGCCGGTGCAGTTCGCGGGGCAGCATGTGCTGAACCTGGTGCTGGGTCTCGCGACCGTCGGGCTGGGCCTGGTGTTCATGTTCACCGAGAGCTGGCCGGCCTTCTTCGGCATGCTGGCGCTGGCCTTCGTGATGGGTGTGCTGATCATCATCCCGATCGGCGGGGCCGACATGCCGGTGGTGGTGTCGATGCTGAACAGCTACTCCGGCTGGGCGGCGGCGGGCATCGGCTTCAGCCTGAACAACAGCATGCTGATCATCGCCGGCTCACTGGTGGGCAGCTCGGGGGCGATCCTGAGCTACATCATGTGCAAGGCGATGAACCGCTCGTTCTTCAACGTGATCCTGGGCGGCTTCGGCGGCGAGGCGGGCACCGCGGTAGCCGGTGCGCAGGCGCAGCGCAACGTGAAGAGCGGCAGCGCCGACGACGCGGCCTTCGTGCTCGGCAATGCCGAGACGGTGGTGATCGTGCCGGGCTACGGGCTGGCGGTGGCACGCGCGCAACATGCGGTGAAGGAGCTGGCGGCCAAGCTGACGGCCAAGGGCATCACGGTGAAGTACGCGATCCACCCGGTGGCCGGGCGCATGCCGGGGCACATGAACGTGCTGCTGGCCGAGGCCGAGGTGCCGTACGACCAGGTGTTCGAGATGGAGGACATCAACGGCGAGTTCGGCCAGGCCGACGTCGCGATCATCCTGGGTGCGAATGACGTGGTGAATCCTGCGGCGCACATCAAGGGCAGCCCGATCTACGGGATGCCGATCCTCGAGGCGTACAAGGCCAAGACGGTCATCGTCAACAAGCGGTCGATGGCGGCCGGGTACGCGGGGCTGGACAACGAGCTGTTCTACATGGACAAGACGATGATGGTCTTCGGGGATGCGAAGAAGGTCGTCGAGGACATGGTGAAGGCTGTCGAGTAGGGTGCGGCAAAGGCGCGTGCGGGGAGGTGACAAGCGAACAAGTGGGGGTTGAGTCTGGGCTGTCGCCCGGCTACGCGTCCACCAGATCCACGTACTGGATGTTGATGTTCTTGATCTCGCTGAACTTCACCGCAAAGGTGTCACCCGGGATCGGCGTCAGGAACTCCGGCTCGGCCGTGCCGGCGAAGTCGGGCACCACGCCGCGGAACGCCGAGGCCAGCACCAGCGCATCCGGCGCCTTGGTCTTCTCGTCGAACGAGAAGTAGCTCAGGATCCCGCTGTACAGCACCGGCGTATCGCCGACCTGCACCAGCACGTCGACCACCACCGTGCGCCCGTCCCGGTTCGAGCGGTTCTCGCCGGTCAGGATGTAGTGCCAGGGCGGCTTGAAGCGCAGGAAACGGTGGCGGATGTCCAGCCCGCGGCGCTCGATCGCGGTGTTGATCGCCAGGCCCGCCACCAGCGGCAGCGTGAAGATGCTGATGAAGTACACCGCGTTGAACCACAGCGCGCCGCCGATCGCCGCTTCGGCCGCGAGGTACGGCGCCGTCGCGTTGTTCAGCGTCAGCAGCGCGAAGAAGTCGCGCGCCGCCGGCTGGCAGGCACAGCCGCCGAGCAGCTGCCACGTGTGGATCGCCAGCAGCCACCCCGTGTGCAGCAGCGCCGACACCAGCACCGCGGCAATCGCATGGCCGGTCATCGAGCCGGAGATCACCGGGATCTCGCCGTTGTCGCGGATCTTGCCGGTCACCGCCAGCACGAAGATCGCGCCCGGCAGGTAGATCAGCAGCAGCAGGAAGGCCTGGAACGCGACGTTCAAGGTTTCGGGACGGCCGGCGGCGTCGCGGGAAGCACCCTCAGGTGCACGACCTTGCCGGTCGCGTCTTCAAGCTCGATCCTGCGGCCTTCGTCCTGCTGCGGACGGCTGGCGATCAGCTGGCGCCGATACTCCTGGCGCTTCTGCGGGTCGCTCAACAAGGCCCGGACCACCGGATTGATGTTGACACTGGGCATGGGCTGAAATGTACGGCCAAACGATTCGATCAGGCCGACGGCGCCGCGAGCACCGTGGCCACCTCCGCCGCCGAGCGCACGCCCAGCTTCGCGTACACCCGCGCCCGGTGCACCTCCACCGTCCGCACCGACACATGCAGCTCGTCGGCGATCACCTTGTTCAGCTTGCCGGCCGCCACGCGCAGCATCACCTCGTGCTCGCGCTCGGTCAGGCTCGACAGCCGCGCCTGCCGCTCGGCCACCTGCGCGCCCTGGCGCTGCATCGCGGCATCGACCGCCAGCGCCTGCGCCACCCGGTCGGCCAGCGCGTTGTCGACATACGGCTTCTCGAGGAAATCGAACGCTCCCTTCTTCAACGCCTCGACCGCCATCGGGATGTCGCCATGCCCGCTCAGGAACAGCACCGGGTTGCGCAGCCCGCGCGCGATCAGCTCGTCGTGCAGCCGCGGGCCGGACATCGGCTCCATCCGGATGTCGAGCAGGAACACGCCCGGCAGCGGGCGCGGCGTGGCATCGACGGTCGCCAGCAGCGCCGGCCCGCTGCCGTGCGGCCGCACGTCCAGGCCGTGCGACGCCAGCAGGAAGCCCAGCGCATCCAGCACCACCGCCTCGTCGTCGACCAGGTAGACGACGCCGGCAGGGGGAACGGGTCCGGGCCCGGGTCGGGGTTCGTTCATTCGTCGTCCTCCGCGGAAAGGTCCGACACCGCCAGGTCCACCGGCAGCGTCAACGTGAACACCGCACCGCCGCCCACCGCGTCGGCGGCATCGAACATGCCCTGGTGCGCCTCGATGATCGAGCGGCAGATCGCGAGACCCATGCCCATGCCCTCTGCCTTGGTCGAGAAGAACGGCGCGCACAGCGCCTCGATGCCGAGCCCGCCCAGGCCCGGGCCGTTGTCGCGCACGTCGATGCGCACGAAGCGGCCGTCGGCGCTCAGCGAACTGGCGGCGACGATGCGCCGCTCGCCCGCCTGGTGGGCCAGCGCATCGCCGGCATTGCGCACCAGGTTGATCACCACCTGCTCGATCAGCACCGCATCGGCCACGATCACCGGCAGCGCCGCATCGAGCTGCAGCACCACCTGCACCTGCTGGCGCTGCAGCTCGCGGCGCAGCAGCGCGACGCCGCCCTCGATCACCGTGTTCAGCGTACACGGCTCCAGCCGCGGCTCGCGCCGCGTCAGGAACTCGCGGATGCGCTGCACGATCGCGCCGGCATGGGCGGCCTGCTCGCCCAGCCGCTTCAGCGCCCGCATCACCACCGGGTCGGGCGAGGGCAGCTTGTGCATCGAGTTCATCACGCCGGCGTTGTAGCTCGCGATCGCCGTCAGCGGCTGGTTCAGCTCGTGCGCCAGCGTCGAGGCCACCTCGCCCAGCATCGTCAGCCGCGCATGGTGGGCCATCGTCTCGGTCTGCCGGCGCTCGCGTTCCTCGAGCCGGCGCCGCTCGGTCATGTCGAGGATCGAGCCCATCCAGCCGATGTGCCCGCCGCGTGCGTCCACCAGCGGCGCCTCGAACACCATCACGTCGAACAGGCGTCCGTCGCGGTGCCGCCAGCGCGCCTCGTAGCCTTCGCGCGGCGCCTGGCCGGCCATGTTGCGCAGGTGCCGCTGCATGATCTCCTCGTGCGAGTCGGCCGGCCAGTACGGCATCGGCGGCAGCAGCCCGACCAGCTCGTGCGGCTCGTAGCCCACCATGTCGGCGAGCGTGCGGTTCACGTAGACGAGCCGGCCGTCGAGGTCGCGGGCGCGCAGCCCCACCGTCAGCGAATCCTCCATCGCCTGGCGCCACGCGGCCTCGGTGCGCCACGCCGCCTCGGCGCGCGACACGCCGTGCATCTGCCGCCGCRGCATCCAGGTGATGGCAGCGATCAGCGCGACGAAACCCGCCACCATCGCGACCGGCAGGCCGTGGTACCACGGCGGCACCACGTCGCGCGCGGTCAGCTCCAGCCAGCTGTCGGCCAGCGCCGGCGCCATGCTGATGCGCCAGCTCTGGCGGCCCTCCAGCGGCCGGTCCTCGGTGGTCGACGCGATCACCGCATCGAAGCCGTCGAGCAGCCGCACGTCGTACGTGCGGGCCAGCCACCACGGCACCGTCTGGCGCAGCATCTCGCCAGGCGAGTAGCGCGCCACCAGCGTGCCGCCGGAGGCGAGCGGCGCCGACAGGTGGGCCGACAGGCCGGGGCCGCTGCGCGCGCCGTCGGGGACATCGGGCAGTTGAGCGACCAGCCGGTTGCTGCGGTCCAGCCAGGTCAGGCTGATCCAGAAGCGGTGCAGGCCCTGCTGCGCCTCGGGCAGCGTCGCGAGCGCCTGCGGGTCGGCGGCGCGGTGATCCAGCCGCGTCGCGACATCCTTCAACAGCAGCGTCTCGCGCTCGATGCGCGCGCTCGCCTGCGTCTCCAGCGACAGCGCGTCGGAGACCATCGCGGTGCGCTGCTCTTCCAGGTCGGCCTGCTCGGTGGCGCGCAGCCACAGCAGCACGCCGGCCACGAAGACCAGCGACAGCAGCAGCGGCAGCGCCCACAGCCCGCGCCGCGCCGGCGGGCGCGGCGGCAGCGCGAGGGCAGGGTGGCGGGGCGGATCGGCCGGTGCGGGCATGGCGCGAAGTCTAGGTTCGTGGACGCGTGGGCGGGCGAACCGCGTGCGCCTGGTGGTGCCGAAATGTGGAACTCCACAACTTCCCGCGCTCCGGGCCGCCGACCAGAATCCCGCCGCAGGACAGACCACCCGGAGACAAGACATGACGCAAACCATGACGCGCCGCAGTGCGCTCGCCGCCGCCGCATTGGCCGTGGCCGCCCCGAAGACCTTCGCGCAGGCGCCCATCGTCATCAAGTTCAGCCACGTCGT
Organism: Rhizobacter sp. P2_H2; assembly: GCF_056403375.1. Lineage (NCBI taxonomy): Bacteria > Pseudomonadati > Pseudomonadota > Betaproteobacteria > Burkholderiales > Sphaerotilaceae > Rhizobacter > Rhizobacter sp. P2_H2. The sequence continues at coordinate 2,868 of NZ_JBFUFP010000035.1, read as the reverse complement.
CGCCCCCGACACGCCCAAGGGCAACGGCGCGCAGCGCTTCAAGGAACTGGCCGAGCAGCGCAGCGGCGGCCGCGTGAAGGTGGATGTCTACCCGAACAGCCAGCTCTACAAGGACAAGGAAGAGATGGAGGCGCTGCAGCTCGGCTCGGTGCAGATGCTCGCGCCGTCGCTCGCCAAGTTCGGCCCGCTGGGCGTCAAGGAATTCGAGGTCTTCGACCTGCCGTTCATCTTCAAGGACCAGGCGGCGTTCCGCGCCGTCACCGAAGGGCCGGTCGGYGCCGACCTGTTCAAGAAGCTCGAGCCGAAGGGCGTCAAGGGCCTCGCGTACTGGGACAACGGCTTCCACATCATGAGTGCCAACAAGCCGCTGCACAAGGTGGCGGACTTCAGGGGCCTGAAGATGCGCATCCAGAGCTCGAAGGTGCTCGATGCCGAGATGCGTGCGCTCGGCGCGGTGCCGCAGGTGATGGCCTTCAGCGAGCTGTACCAGGCGCTGCAGTCCGGCGTGGTCGACGGCTGCGAAGGCGTGCCGTCGAACTTCTACACGCAGAAGACCTACGAGGTGCAGAAGCACACGACGATCTCGAACCACGGCCACCTGGCCTATGCGGTGATCGTCAACAAGAAGTTCTGGGACGGCCTGCCGGCCGACATCCGCACGATTCTCGAAGGCGCGCTGAAGGAGGCAACCGCGTTCGCCAACGACATGGCGACCAAGGAGAACATCGACGACCTCGAGAAGATGCGCGCGAGCGGCAAGACCACCATCTACACGCCGACGGCCGCCGAGCTCGACGAGTGGAAGAAGGCGCTGATGCCGGTGCACAAGGAGATGGCGTCGCGCGTGGGCCAGTCGACGATCGACGCGGTCTACAAGGCGGCCGGCTTCGTGCCCGCGAAGTAGGGCGGCGCCATGGTCGCGCCGGTGCTGCGGTCCGTGAACCGCTTCCTCGATCACCTCGAGGAATGGCTGATCGCCGCCCTGATGGGCGCGGCGACGCTGCTGATCTTCGTTGCCGTGGTGCACCGCTATGCGGCCGCCGCGCACTACCCGGCCGTGCTGCAGCCGGTGCAGGATTTCCTGCTCGGCCTGAACCTGAGCTGGGCCCAGGAGCTGTGCATCTACATGTTCGTGTGGATGGCGAAGTTCGGCGCGGCCTACGGCGTGCGCCACGGCACGCACGTCGGCGTCGACACGCTGGTGCGTGCGCTGCCGCCGGCGCAGGCGCGCTGGCTGACGCTGGTCGGCTTGCTCGGCGGCGTGGTCTTCACCGCGGTGGTGGGCACGATGGGCGCGGTGTTCGTCTGGGACAACGGCTTCCACCACGCCCTCTTCAGCACTTTCGGCTGGGATGTCGGCGACGTGCCCGAGGGCCCGACCTCGCCCGACCTCGAGGTGCCGACCTGGATCCCGTACGCCTGCATCCTGCTGGCGTCGTACCTGATGTGTTTCCGCTTCCTGCAGGTGATGTGGGCCTTCTGGCGGCGCGGCGAGCTGCCGCACCATGAGGTCGCTCATGTGGAAGGTCTGGACGAGGCGGAGGCCGCAGCATGAATGCATTGATCATCTTCGGCCTGCTGGTGCTGCTGATGCTGACCGGCATGCCGGTCTCCATCGCGCTCGGCCTCACGGTGCTGGGCTTCTTCTTCGGCATGACGAACGAGCCGATCGCGTCGATCGGGCTCAAGCTGTTCTCGGGCCTCGAGAAGTTCGAGATCATGGCGATCCCGTTCTTCATCCTGGCCGGCAACTTCCTGACCAACGGCGGCGCGGCGCGGCGGATGATCCACTTCGCGTCGACGATGGTCGGGCACTTCTACGGCGGGCTGGGGCTGGCCGGCGTGCTGGCCTGTGCGCTGTTCGCGGCGATCTCGGGCTCGTCGGTCGCCACCGTGGTCGCGGTCGGCACCATCCTGCTGCCGGCGATGCAGAAGGCCGGCTACCCCAAGCGCTTCTCGGCCGGCGTGATCACCACCTCGGGCGCGTTGGGCATCCTGTTTCCGCCGTCGATCAACCTGGTGATCTTTTCGATCGCGACCAACGGCATGAACGCGACCGGGCCGGACGGCCAGCCGGTGGCCACCGCGTCGGTCGGCGACCTGTTCATCGCCGGCGTGCTGCCGGGGCTGCTGCTGTCGCTGCTGCTGGGCGTGACCACCTGGTACCGGGCGCGCAAGTTCGACTACCCACGCCTGCCGCGCGCGAGCTGGGGCGAGCGCTGGAAGGCCTTCCGCGAGGCGTTCTGGGGCATCGCGCTGATCGTGATCGTGATCGGCGGCATCTACTCCGGCATCTTCACGCCGACCGAGGCGGCGGCGATCGCGGCGGTGTATGCCTTCGTGATCTCGGTGTTCATCTACAAGGACCTGAAGCTGCGCGACGTGCCGAAGGTGCTGCGCAACGCCRCCGCGATGAGCTCGATGCTGCTGTACATCATCACGAACGCGGTGCTGTTCTCGTTCCTGCTGACCTCCGAGCAGATCCCGCAGTCGATGGCGGCGTGGATGACGGGCCAGGGCTTCGGCGTGGTGGTGTTCCTGCTGCTGGTCAACATCATCCTGCTGGTGGCCGGCAACTTCATGGACCCGTCGGCGATCGTGCTGATCATGGCGCCGATCCTGTACCCGGTGGCCTGCAAGCTGGGCGTGAACCCGATCCACCTGGGCATCCTGATGGCGGTCAACATGGAGGTCGGCATGTGCCACCCGCCGGTCGGGCTGAACCTGTACGTCGCGTCGGGCATCAGCAAGATGGGCRTCACCGAGCTGACGATCGCGGTGTGGCCATGGCTGCTGACGATGATCGGGTTCCTGGTCCTCGTCACCTACTGGCCGGCGCTGTCGCTGACGCTGCCGCACCTGCTGGCG
>NZ_JBFUFP010000034.1:0-18139 GCF_056403375.1 Rhizobacter sp. P2_H2 | reverse complement strand
CACCTGCTCAACGATGCGTGGAACGGCCTGCACGACCGGCACCTGGTGGCGCTGGCCCGCGAGCTGAAGCTGTCGATGGCCGAGGTCTTCGAGGTCGCGACCTTCTATCACCACTTCGAGATCCTGCGCGGCGATGAGCAGCCGGCATCGCTCACGGTGCGCGTGTGCGACGGGCTGTCGTGCGAGATGTCCGGCGCGCAAGACCTGCTCGCGCGCCTGCCGTCGCTGCTGGGCGCCGACGTCCGGGTCATCCCGGCACCTTGCGTGGGCCGTTGCGAACAGGCGCCGGTCGCGATCGTCGGGCAGGCGCCGGTGGTGCATGCCAGGGCGGCGGATGTGCAGGCCGCTGTCGATGCGGGTTCGGCCCGCCATGCGCTGCCGCGCGACGATGGCGCCTTCGACGCCGGCGCTGCCGGCACCGCGCCGATCACCAGTGCACCGCACGAAGTGGCGCCGGCCTACGTCGGCTACGACGCCTACCGGCAGGGTGGGGGCTACCAGCTCGCGGCAGGGGTCACGTCCGGGCAGGTCGTGGCGGCCGACGTGTTGAAGGCGATGACCGATTCCGGCCTGCGCGGGCTGGGCGGCGCGGGATTCCCGGCCGGGCGCAAGTGGGGCATCGTGATGCAGCAGCCGGCCCCGCGCGTGATGGCCGTCAACATCGACGAAGGCGAGCCCGGCACGTTCAAGGACCGCACCTACCTCGAACGCGATCCACACCGCTTCCTCGAGGGCCTGCTGGTCGCCGCCGCGGTGGTGGGCACCGGGGCCTGCTACATCTACCTGCGCGACGAGTACCACGGCTGCCGCGCGATCCTCGAGCGCGAGCTGGCGCGGCTGAAGGCCGACCCGCCGTGCACGCTGCCGCACATCGAATTGCGGCGCGGCGCCGGTGCCTACATCTGCGGCGAGGAGTCCGCGATGATCGAGAGCATCGAAGGCAAGCGTGGCGAACCGCGGATGCGCCCGCCGTACATCGCGCAGATCGGCCTGTTCGGGCGGCCGACGCTCGAGCACAACTTCGAGACGCTGTACTGGGTGCGCGACATCGTCCAGCGCGGCCCGGCCTGGTTCAGCGGCCCTGGCCGCAACGGGCGCCACGGGCTGCGCTCGTTCAGCGTCAGCGGCCGCGTGCGCGAGCCGGGCGTCAAGCTGGCGCCGGCAGGCATCAGCGTGCGCGAGCTGGTGGACGAGTACTGCGGCGGCATGCTGCCCGGCCACGACCTCTACGCCTACCTGCCCGGCGGCGCATCCGGCGGGATCCTGCCGGCGAGCCTCGCCGACCTGCCGCTCGATTTCGACACGCTGCAACCGCACGGCTGCTTCATCGGCTCGGCGGCCGTCATCGTGCTGAGCCAGCACGACAAGGCGCGCGACGCCGCGATGAACATGATGAAGTTCTTCGAGCACGAGAGCTGCGGCCAGTGCACGCCGTGCCGGGTCGGCACCAGCAAGGCGGCCGCGTTGATGGCCGAGCCGCTGTGGGACCACGGCACGCTGGAAGACCTGAACCAGGTGATGGTCGACGCCTCGATCTGCGGCCTCGGCCAGGCGGCGCCGAACCCGGTGCGTTGCGTCCAGAAATACTTTCCGCACGAGGTGTCGTGATGAATGCGCCGGAACGAAATGCGTTGATCCCCAGCGTCGAGTTCATGCTGGACGGCGAGCCCGTCCAGGCCTTCGGCGGCGAGACCATCCTGCAGGTGGCCGACCGCCATGGCGTGAGCATCCCCCGCCTGTGCTACACGCCGGGCTACCGGGCCGACGGCAATTGCCGCTCGTGCATGGTCGAGATCGACGGCGAGCGTACGCTCGCGCCGAGTTGCTGCCGCGCGCCCACCGCCGGCATGAAGGTGCGGGCCACCAGCGAGCGCGCCGTCAAGAGCCAGAAGATGGTGCTCGAGATGCTGCTCTCCGACATGCCGGCGCAGGGCCACAAGTGGATCGGCGACGACGCGACCCGRCAGCACGGCGAGCTCAGCGACTGGGCCTCGCGCATGGAGGTGAACGTGCGCCCCGCGCTGGCGGCGATCGCCCGCGAGCAGCCGGCGCCCGACCTGTCCCATCCGGCAATGGCGGTGAACYTGGATTCGTGCATCCAGTGCAACCGCTGCGTTCGCGCGTGCCGCGAGGAGCAGGTCAACGACGTGATCGGCTATGCCTTCCGCGGGCATGACAGCGCCATCGTGTTCGACCTGCAGGACGGCATGGGCGACAGCACCTGCGTGGCCTGCGGCGAGTGCGTGCAGGCCTGCCCGACCGGTGCGCTGATGCCCAAGAGCCACATCGGCGCGCAGGAGGTCGATCGCAAGGTCGATTCCGTCTGCCCGTTCTGCGGCGTCGGCTGCCTGCTCACCTACAACGTGAAGGACGAGCAGATCGTCAGCGTCGACGGGCGCGACGGCCCGGCCAACCACAGCCGCCTGTGCGTGAAGGGGCGCTTCGGCTTCGACTACGCCCACCATCCGCAGCGCCTGACGAAGCCGCTGATCCGCAAGCCGGGCGTGCCCAAGCATCCCGATGCCATCGGCGACCCCGCCGACTGGAGCGAGGTGTTCCGCGAAGCGACCTGGGAGGAGGCGCTCGACCTCRCCGCCAGCAAGCTCACCGCGCTGCGCGACACGCACGGCCTGAAGGCGCTGGCCGGCTTCGGATCGGCCAAGGGCAGCAACGAGGAGGCCTACCTGTTCCAGAAGCTGGTGCGCACCGGCTTCGGCAGCAACAACGTCGACCACTGCACGCGGCTGTGCCACGCGTCCAGCGTCGCGGCGCTGCTCGAAGGGGTCGGCTCCGCGGCGGTGAGCAACCAGGTCAACGATGTCGAGCATGCGGGCCTGATCCTCGTCATCGGCTCGAACCCGACGGCCAACCACCCGGTGGCGGCCACCTGGATGAAGAACGCCGCCCAGCGCGGCACGAAGATCGTGCTCGCCGATCCGCGCATCACCGACATCGGCCGCCACGCGTGGCGCACGCTGCAGTTCAACGCCGACACCGACGTGGCGCTGCTCAACGCGCTGATCCACACGGTCATCGACGAAGGCCTCGTCGACGAAGACTTCATCGCGCGGCGCGCGAACAACTTCGAGGCGCTCAAGGAGAACGTGAAGGGCTACAGCGCCGAAGCGATGGCGCCGATCTGCGGCATTCCGGCGCAGACGATCCGCGAGGTGGCGCGCGAGTTCGCGACCAGCAAGGCGTCGATGATCCTGTGGGGCATGGGCATCAGCCAGCACGTGCACGGCACCGACAACGCGCGCTGCCTGATCGCGCTGGTGAGCGTCACCGGCCAGATCGGCAAGCCGGGCAGCGGCCTGCACCCGCTGCGCGGCCAGAACAACGTCCAGGGCGCGAGCGACGCGGGGCTGATCCCGATGATGCTGCCGAACTACCAGCGCGTCGACAACGCGGATGCGCACGCCTGGTTCGAGAAGTTCTGGAACACGCCGCTCGACGACAAGCCCGGCTACACGGTGGTCGAGATCATGCACAAGGCGCTCGCGCCGGAAACCGATCCGCACAAGATCCGCGGCATGTACATCATGGGCGAGAACCCGGCCATGAGCGATCCCGACCTGAACCATGCCCGCCATGCGCTGACCTCGCTCGAGCACCTGGTGGTGCAGGACATCTTCATGACCGAGACGGCCTGGTACGCCGACATCGTGCTGCCCGCCAGCGCCTGGCCGGAGAAGACCGGCACGGTGACCAACACCGACCGCATGGTGCAGATGGGGCGCCGCGCGCTGACGCCGCCGGGCGATGCGAAGCCCGATCTCTGGATCATCCAGGAGATCGCGCGGCGCATGGGCCTGCCCTGGAACTACCAGGGGCCGGAGTGCGGCGTGGCCGAGGTCTACGAGGAGATGCGCCAGGCGATGCACACCGCCATCAGCGGCATCAGCTGGGAGCGCATCGAGCGCGAGCAGAGCGTGACCTACCCGTGCCTGACCGACGACGATCCGGGCCGGCCGACCGTCTTCATCGACACGTTCCCGACCCGCGACGGCCGGGTCAAGCTGGTGCCGGCGGACATCATCCCGGCCAACGAGCGGCCGGATGCGGACTTCCCGTTCGTGCTGATCACCGGCCGGCAGCTGGAGCACTGGCACACCGGCAGCATGACGCGGCGCGCGAGCGTGCTCGATGCGATCGAGCCGGTGGCCACCGCGTCGATGAACGGCGGCGACCTGCGCAAGCTGCAGGTCAACGCGGGCGACGTCATCACCGTGCGGTCACGGCGTGGCGAAGTGGCGCTGAGCGTGCGGCGCGACGACGGCACCCCCATCGGCACCGTCTTCATTCCGTTCGCCTACTACGAGGCGGCCGCGAACCTGCTGACCAACGCGGCACTCGATCCGTTCGGCAAGATCCCGGAGTTCAAGTACTGCGCGGTCGCCGTCACGGCCGGCGGCACGCCGGCGGCCAGCGTGGGCTATGGGCGCGGCGTGCTGACGGAGGCCGTCGAGTGAGGGTGTGACTTCCGGGGCGATCCAGTCCGGAAGTCCGCCAGCTTCTCCGCGTACGGATCCAGCGCGTCCTCGTGCCGCGCGAGCGGCAGCCCGACCACCGCTGCGAACCGTGCCGGCGTGACCTGCCCCTGTTCCAGCAACTCGTCCACCAGCGCCAGCAGCGCGTCGCGATGCGTTTCGATCAGGCTGGTGGCGCGTGCGTGCTCGGCCTGCAGCAGCGCTTCGATCGGCGCGTTGGTGGCCTCCACGTCGGTGCACAGGTTGTCGTCGCTGCTGGTGGACACGTCGCTGCGGCCGATGCGCGGGCCGTGGCCGAGGTGGCGCAGCATGCGGGCGGCCTTTTCGGTGGCCTTGCGCAGGTCGCTCTCGGCACCGCTGGAGCTCAGTTCGGACCCGAAGACGATCAGCTCGGCGGCGCGGCCGGCGAGGCTGGTGCAGATGGCGTCGAGCAGATTGCGGCGCGACCAGACCGTGCGCGCGCTGTAGGCGTTGTAGCCGCCCTCGAAGCTCGCCACGTGGATCTTGATCTCCTGCGGCGCGCGGCCGAAGAGCAGGGCGTGCACCAGGCCGTGGCCGGCCTCGTGCACCGCCAGCAGCGCGCGGAAGTCGGCGTTGTTGCGCTGGCGCAGGCGGCCGATCTCGAACGGCGCGGCGATGGCGTGCGACCGGCCTCGCCACTGCGCGACCAGGCTGCGGCCGTCGGCCGCGAGGCCCACGCTGTCGCCGGCCTCGGCGCCGAGTTCGAGCGCCCACAGCGCGGCCTTGGCGAGGCCCGCGCCGAGGATCGCGTGCAGCGACGAGAACAGCGGCCGGCTGCCCTGGGCCGGGAACACCGCGTTGGCGTAGATCTGCTCGCGCACGCTGGCGGCCAGCTCGAAGCGCAGGCCGCAGCGGGCCTCGGTCTCGTGGGCATAGCGGGCGCAGCCCTGTTCGATCAGCTGCTCGTACGCCCGGCGCGAGAGCGAGGGGTAGATCACATGCTCGTTGCCCAGGCGCGCCACCTGCTCGGGCTTGAAACGCTTGTTGAGTGCCTGCTTGACATCGATGACGCTCAATCGGCCGGTCAGCGCGTGGAAGATGTCGGCGTCGCTGTCGCAGTCGTCCACGCTGGTGGCGAGACCTTCGTACATCTCGTCGAGGTTGCCGCAGACGAAGACGAGCAGGCGGCTGTAGTCGGTCTCCCATTGCTGCTGGCCGCGCTCGCGGAAGTCGCGCAGGCGCTGCTGGATCTGCTCGGGCGTCCAGGCCATGATCTCCATCAGCGGCTCGTCGAGCTTGAGGTTGCGCTGCAGCTCCTGCGCCTCCCAGCTGCGCAGCTTGAAGCGCAGTTTCGCGTCGCTGGCCTCGGCGCGTTCGGCGTCGAAGGCGGCTTCGGCGATCGACGATTCGATGTCGCCCAGCAGCGAGAGCCCGGGCGGCAGGCGGCCGTCGGAGAGCAGGGCCCAGACGTCTTGATAGCGCTCGACGCGCAGCTCGCCGCGCTTGGCATCGATGGTGCGGAAGCGCTGGAACTCGTCGAGCGAGAGGATGCCCGGCTCGCCCTCGCGCACGCCGGACTGCGCCAGCATGCCCGAGATGCTCTGCGCGCCGCGCCAGCTCGCGCCGTTGGAGAAGCCGTCCATCTGCACTTCGACGAAGCGGTCGTAGAAGCCCAGCAATTGCGCCAGGCGCCGCACGAGCTGGGTCTTGCCGGTGCCGGTCAGGCCCCAGAGGCAGACGATGACGGGCCGCGAGACGAGCTCGGGCAGCACATACCAGGCGCGCACCGAATCGATGACGCGGTCGATGATGGCGTCGATGCCGAACAGCTCGGTCTTGAGCTGGGCGGCGATCTGCTGCAGCTGGTAGTTTCGCTGCGCCAGGTGTTCGCGCACGGGCGTGCGCAGGTCGTTGGAGTCAGTCATCGCGATCCTCCCGCCGCAGCAGCGCCTGCAGTGCCACGCGGTCGGCACGGCGCTGCGCGCTGCGGCTCTGGATGTAGTCGCCTGCGCCGCGCACGCCGGGTTGGCCGGTGCTCGTTTCGAGCATCAGCGTCATCGGTTGTTTCATGCGGCGCAGGGCCTTGACTCGCCCCTCCTGGAGGGCGCGGGAACGGAGTTGTGCACTCATTCGGTTTCCGAAAAGCAAAAGCCCCGGCTCGATGGCTGCGGGGCTTTGCGTGCCGCGCGGTCTGAGGCCGTATCTGTGAACAGACACGGTTCAGCCGGGGCTCGGGAACCGTGTTCAGTCGATCGTCGAGATGAACAGGGAGGACATAAGAGGGATCTCCGTCATGCGGGCGCTGTCGTGGGCGCCTTCAGCAATGGTCGCGAATGATGCGGGCGAGGACGCGAGTGTGCAAGCGGCAGCGGCCTGCTGCGTTGCGAGTCACCAACAGGCGCACACGTGGAGCGACTACAGCCCGAACCGCTCGTGCCAGCGCTGCGGCACGACGGCATCGACGAGCAGCGCGACGAGCATCGAAGTGCCCAGCAGCGGGTAGAGCAAGCCGAGCAGCACGGCGGATTCGGGGGTGGACGGGGCGGCTTGGGATGCCATGGCGGATCCTGCGGTTCAACTCGTGAGACAGGCGCCGGCTGCGGATCGAGGTGATCCGCGCCGAACGGCGATCAGTCGGTCAGGAGAAGAACGGCTCCGGATTCGTTCGAGCTGGAATCGCTCGACTCACCCTTCACCCACCTGGCGCCCTGGGCGCTGCAGCTGCCATACAGCGCGGTGAATTCGCCCAAGGTTGAGACATTCAACCGCTCGACGTCTCAAGGCGCCCCTGCGAAGACCGACAACCCTCTTACGTCATTGCGCCCCGCGGGAATCCTCCCCACGGGCGGTCCGTGCCGAAGCTCGAACGGACCGCCTGTGACCACCAGCCCGGCCATTGCCCCGGCCGCCAGCCCTCCCTCGCTGGCCGCCAACGCCCCCGCCTTCGTCAAGGGCGCAGTCAACCTGCGCTGCGCAACCGCGCCCATCCAAAGGCCCTCGCCATGAGCACTCTCAAGGTTTCCACTCGGCTGATGATGCTGATCGGCGTCCTCTCGGCGCTGCTCGTGGCGATCGGCAGCCTCGGCCTGTACGGCATCGGCCGGTCCAACGACGCATTGAAATCCGTCTACGCGGATCGCACCGTGCCGGCCTCGCAACTGGGCGAGATCCGAGCCTTGCAGCTGATCAACCGAATGAACCTCAACATCTCGCTGGTCACCCCGACGGCCGAGAAAATCACCGAGATGACCGCCGAGATCGAAGCCAACATCGCCAAGGCCAGCAAGGTCTGGGGCGACTATGCGGCGACGAATCTGACGCCGGAGGAAGGGAAGATCTCGAAGGCGTTCGTCGAGTCCCGCAAGCAGTTTCTCCAGGAAGCCTTGATGCCTGCACTGGTTGCGCTTCGTGCCAACGACTTGACGGAGGCCAGGCGCCTGGTGACGCAGAAGATTCGGCCGCTGTTCATCCCGCTCGCACAGGGCATCGATGCGCTCGTCAAGATCCAGATCGACGAAGCACGCAGGGAGTACGAGGAGGCCGCCACACGCTACGCGACGATTCGTGCGATCTCGATCACGACCATCCTGGGGGGCTTGCTGTTTGCCGGGATTTTCGGTGTCGTCCTGGTGCGCTCCCTCGGACGCCAACTCGGAGGCGAGCCGGGCGAGGCTGCCGACCTGGCGCGAAGCGTCGCCGCCGGCGACCTCAGCGTGACGATCAACCTCAGGCAAGGCGACACCACGAGCATGATGGCCCAGCTCAAGGGGATGCAGGCCAACCTCTCCAAGGTGGTATCGAGCGTGCTGCGGAACTCGGAGTCGGTTGCCACCGCCTCGGCTCAGATCGCTCGAGGCAACATGGACTTGAGCCAGCGCACCGAAGAGCAGGCCTCGGCGCTCGAAGAGACCGCGGCCTCGATGGAGCAACTCAGTTCCACGGTCAAGCAGAATGCCGACAACGCCAGGCAGGCCAATCAGCTCGCGCTGAACGCCAGCACGGTGGCCATCAAGGGTGGTGAAGTGGTCGGCCAGGTCGTGAGCACCATGAAGGCCATCAACGACAGTTCKAAGAAGATCGTCGACATCATCGGGGTCATCGACGGCATCGCCTTCCAGACCAACATCCTGGCGCTGAACGCAGCCGTGGAAGCGGCACGCGCCGGTGAACAGGGCCGCGGCTTCGCGGTGGTGGCGACCGAGGTGCGCAATCTTGCCGGCCGATCGGCTGAAGCGGCCAAGGAAATCAAGAGCTTGATCGGCGCCAGCGTGGAGCGTGTTGAACAGGGCTCGGCGCTGGTTGATCAAGCCGGCGTCACGATGACCGAAGTGGTCGACTCGATCAGGCGCGTGACCGACATCATGGGGGAGATCAGTTCGGCCAGCACCGAGCAGAGCGCCGGGGTCTCTCAGATCGGGGATGCCGTCAGCCAGATGGATCAGGTCACGCAGCAGAACGCAGCCCTGGTGGAAGAAAGCGCTGCTGCGGCCGAGAGCCTGAAGGCGCAGGCGCTGCAATTGGTGCAGACCATGGCGGTCTTCAAGCTGGCGCACGGCGATGTGGCGGCCAGGATCCAGGTCGCGCCGCGGACGCTTGTCGAATCGGCAGGCGCGCCCGCCGCCGCAAGAACCGGCACCGACCGCTGGGCAAGCTTCTGAGATCCGACCGGCCGGGTGCGCTGCGAAGTAGAGCTGTCGACCCGGAAGAGACATCCGATGCTCTGATCTCGTCGCCACAAGGCTGGGAGTTCATGGCGCGCGGCGCGCGAGGTAGGTGACCCAGTTGTTGCCGTCGCGCCCCACGCTGTCCGCGTCCCAACTGACCGAGAGGCCGGCCGCGGCGAGCCGTTCCGTGAAGCGCTCGCGCGTCCAGCACAYGGTGTGGTATTCACCGGTCGTCTCGCCTTCGCCCTCGCGCATCGCGGCGAGGAACGCCCCGCCCGGCCTCAGTGCGGTGTGGATCTTGCGCAGGACGGCGTCGGTCTGGTTCCGATCGACATGGATCAACACACCCATGGCGAGCACGCCATGGTAGGACCCTCCGAGTTCGTCGGTCACGACGTTCAACAGCTCGGCATGCTTGCCTCGCTCCACCATCAGATCGACGAAGGCCTGGGTCGCGTCGGTGCGCCGGACCACCAATCCGAGCGACTCGAGGACATCCGCGTCGCGACCCGGCCCCGAGCCGATCTCCAGCACCCGTCCTCCGGGCGGCAGGACCTCGACCAGTCGCCGCAGCGCCTTCTGGATGTGCGGAGGTCGATGTGGGTCGACGAGCTTGTCGTACTCACGTGCAGAACCTTCATAGGACTGGAGAGTCTGGTGCATGTGGTCAAGGGCGGTGGTGCTCGGCTTCGTCATCGTGCTCCCCAGTGGTCAACACCCTGAGCGTAGAGCAAGAGCGTGGCCATCGCCACAGACAGCAAAGGCGAACCCGTCGACAACGCCGTGCATCGCGTGAAGGGCCGTGGTTCCCTTCTTGCTTCGGGCCTCGCATCAGACGCCACGCATCGGCAGGCCGGGCGCCGCAGCCAAGACTCGGCTGCAGAGCGGGGCGCGGAAGCCATCAACACACGCCCGTCCGTTCGCGGGGTTGTGGCATGCTCGGTCTGGCAGGATCTTCAACCTCCATCACACGAGAGAGCCAACACCATGGGCATCATCGGCACCATCCTCGTCGGGCTGATCGTCGGCGCGGTCGCGCGCTTTCTGCTGCCAGGCGAGCAGAAGATGGGCTGGATCCTGACCTGCCTGCTAGGCATCGCCGGCTCGATGATCGCTGGCTTCGTCGGCCAGGCGATAGGCTGGTATTCGGTGGGGCAGCCGGCCGGATGGATCGCCTCGGTCATCGGCGCCATCGTGCTGCTGTTCGTCGTCGGCAAGCTCAAGGGCAGCAGCTGACCGCGTTCGCGGTTCGACAGCTCGACCAGATCGCCGCAGTGCGCCGGGTGCAGAAATCGCCGGTCGCGAATGGCAGGTTGTGGCCGGACTGAGCCCTTCGCGGCGATGGTGGCCGCCAGGCTCTGACTACGTTGCCCCGCCGGACGACGCGACCTGCGATGGCACGGCACCGTCACCGAGGCTCGCGCGGAACACGCGAGCGTAGTTGCCACCAAGGATGCGCTGCACGTCGCCTGCGTTGAACCCATGCTGCAACAGGGCGTCGGCCAGAGCCGGCAGGTCGCGGTACGAGGCGAACGTCGACGGCCCGACCAGGCCGTTCATGTCGCTGCCGAGAGCGACATGCTCGACGCCGACGACGTCCGCCATCCGCGCGATGCCGACAGCCAGGGCTGCCAGGGTGGGGAAGATCGAGGCCGGTGGCCAGATGCCAATCACGCCGCCGGTGCCCGCGATGGCGCGCGCGTGATCCGGCGCGATCAGGCGGCTGTGCGGCCTCGACGCTGCGGCCAGCGATGTGTGCGACAGCACGAGCGGCTTGTCTGTGACGGACGCGGCCTGGCGGACGAGGTCATGCGTGCCGTGTGCGACGTCGACCACGATGCCGAGCCGGTTGCAGCGCCGTATCACTTCGGCGCCGGTTTGCGTCAGGCCGCCGTGCACCGGGGGCTCGGTCTGGATGTCCCCGAGCTCGTTGACGCGGTAGTGCGTGAGCTGGAGGTGACGCAGCGCCCAGCGCTCGCAGGCGTCGTCGACGCGGTCGGCGTGGCCCTCGAGGAAGTCGCCGCCTTCGGCCGTGACGATGATGGAGGGGGCTGCGCTGCGAGCTTCGTCCAGGTCGCGCGCGCTCCGCACGATGCGCAAGCCCTGCGCGCGCGCGAGTTCGTGCACGCGCCGGAACGACGCTTCACCGTAGGCCTGCAGCTCGCCGGGCTGCGGGTCACGGAAAGGCCGGATGCGTTTCTCGGCGGTGACGCGGTGCGTCGGCGAGTCGGAGACGATGGCCAGGCACAGCACGGCCATGCCGCCGTCGCGCATCGGGTCCGCGACCGGCGCGAAGCGGCCACCGTGCTCGACGCGGTCGAGGCCGAGGATGTGGCCGGCGTGCGAGTGAATGTCGACGCTGACCATGGATTCGAGCAGGCGGCGGCTCTCGTTCGGCGCAGGGTGCGGCGCGGAGGCCGCAGCAGGCGTCGCGAGCAGGTGGGCCGGCGTGCTGCTGCAGGCCTGCTGCGTGGCTGCCGCGGCCCACGCCAACGTGCGCAGCGCATTGCGCCGGGTGAAGCGGACATCCGGCGCGCGCTGCCGACAGAGCACGCGGGCGTCGTGGAGCTGGAACTTCCAGCCGGACGGATCGTCCTCCGGCAGCGCGCGCAGGCGGCCGGCGAGGCGGACGCTCTCGCCGGTGATCGCGATCGGCGCTGCCGCGAACACCTCGATGCGCGACCTCGTGTCGCTCGGCAGGGAACCAACGCAGCATGCAGCCTCCGGAAGCAGGGCGAAATAGGACGCCGCCGTCGCGGGTTCGAATGGCGCAATCCAGCCATCGATCTGGATGTCTTCGTCAAGGCGCGCGCCAGAGGGCAATCGCTTGAGCGTCGCGAAGTCTGTGCCTTCGAATGTCATGGGGTTGGCGTCGTGGAGGGCGGGGCGACTGACCGCGCGGGGTCTGTCAAGGGTCGCATGAACAAGCGGTATCCTCAACCCCTTTACTCCAAAGGATCGAGATGGCACTGTCAAAGAAGAAGCGCGTAGGCAAGAGAACCATTTCTGCCAAGCAAGTCAGAAAGACGGCAAGCGGCAGAAAGCGCCGCAAGTCCGACGGCACCCAGCCCCCGAAGGCGACGACGCCAACTTCGACGCCTGCGGCGTCCTGATTGCGCTCGGACCAGCAGATCGCGCCAAGCCGCTTCGGCTTGGCCGCTCGCTCGGTCAAGCGCTGCCAGCACGCCCCACCCGATCGCGGTCCGCCACAGCCCCCTCCTCCTCATCCCGCCGGTGCGCCAGCCGGTACAGCACCGGCAGCACCAGCAGCGTCAGCGCCGTCGACGACAGGATCCCGCCGATCACCACCGTGGCCAGCGGCCGTTGCACCTCGGCGCCGGTGCCGGTCGCGAGCGCCATCGGCACGAAGCCGAGCGAGGCCACCAGCGCCGTCATCAGCACCGGGCGCAGGCGCGTCAGCGCCCCTTCGTGGATGGCTGAATCCAGCGGCTGGCCGCGATCGCGCAGGTTGCGGATGAACGACAGCATCACCAGGCCGTTCAGCACCGCGACGCCCGACAGCGCGATGAAGCCGACCGCCGCGGAGATCGACAGCGGGATGCCGCGCATCCACAGCGCGAGGATCCCGCCGGTCAGCGCGAACGGAATGCCGGTGAACACCAGCAGGCCGTCCTTGAGGTTGCCGAACATCGCGAACAGCAGCGTGAACACCAGCAGCAGCGAGACCGGCACCACCACCTGCAGCCGCTTCGTCGCGGACTGCAGGTTCTCGAACTGGCCGCCCCAGGTCATCCAGTAGCCGCTCGGCAGCGTCACCTGCTGCCGGATCGCCTGCCCGGCCTGCGCGACGAAACTGCCGAGGTCGCGCCCGCGCACGTTGGCGCTGACCACGATCCGCCGCTTGCCGTCTTCGCGACTGACCTGGTTCGGGCCCGGCGCCAGCGACAGCGTGGCCACCTCGCTCAGCGGGATGAAGCGCTGCGCGTTGCCGGCTCCCTTCGGCAGCGCGATCGGCAGGCGGCGGATGGCCTCCTGGTCGGAGCGCAGGTGCTCCGGCAGGCGCACCAGGATGTCGACGCGCCGATCGCCCTCGAACAAGGTGCCGGCCTCGTGCCCGCCGATCGCGGTGGCCAGCGTGTCCTGCACGTCCTGCACGTTCAGGCCATGGCGCGCCGTCTTCTCGCGATCGATCTGCACGGTGAGCATCGGCAAGCCGGTGGTCTGCTCGACGTTCACTTCCGCGGCACCAGGGATGCCTTGCAGCACACCGGCGATCCGCGCCGCGGTGGCATCGAGCACCGCCATGTCGTCGCCGAACACCTTGACGGCCACGTCCGCCCGCACCCCCGAGATCAGCTCGTTGAAGCGCAGCTGGATCGGCTGCGAGAACTCGTGGTTCTGCCCCGGCAGCCCGGCCACTTCGGCCTTCACCGCCGCGACCAGTTCGTCGCGCGTCCTGCGCGGTTGCGGCCAGTCGCCCATCGGCTTGAGCATCACGTAGCCGTCGGAGATGTTGGGCGGCATCGGGTCGGCGGCGATCTCGGCCGTGCCGGTGCGGGCGAACACCCGCTCGATCTCCGGGAACTTCGCCTTCAACGTGCTTTCCAGCTGCTGCTGCATCGCGACCGACTGCGACAGGCTGGTGCCCGGGATGCGCAGCGCCTGGATCGCGAAATCGCCCTCGTCGAGGCTGGGCACGAACTCGCTGCCCAGCCGGGTCGCGAGCAGGCCCGACAGCAGCACCGCCACGCCGGCGCAGGTCAGCACCAGCGGCTTGGCGGCCATCGCCCGCCGCAGCAGCGGCTCGTACGCACGCCGCGCCCAGCACATCAGCCGGTTCTCCTTCTCGGCCACCCGTTCGCCGATGAAGAGGGCCACCGCCGCCGGCACGAACGTGACCGACAGGAGCATCGCGCCGGCCAGCGCGATCACGACGGTGAACGCCATCGGGTGGAACATCTTTCCCTCGACGCCGGCCAGCGCGAAGATCGGCAGGTAGACGACCATGATGATCAGCTGCCCGAACAGCAGCGGCCGCCGCGCCTCCTGCGACGCGAGGAACACCTCGTGGAAGCGCTCGGCGCGGGTCAGCGGCCGGCCGTGGTGCGCCTGCGCATGGGCCAGGCGCCGCATGCAGTTCTCGACGATGACGACCGCGCCGTCGATGATGATCCCGAAGTCCAGCGCCCCGAGGCTCATCAGGTTGGCGCTGACCTTCTGCTGCACCATGCCCGTGAAGGTGAACAGCATCGCCAGCGGGATCACCATCGCCGTCAGCAGCGCCGCGCGGATGTTGCCGAGGAACAGGAACAGGACCGTGATCACCAGCACCGCGCCTTCCAGCAGGTTCCGCTTGACGGTGGCGATCGCCTTGTCGATCAGCACCGTGCGGTCGTAGACCGTGGTCGCGTGCACGCCGGCCGGCAGGCTGCGGTTGATCTCGGCCATGCGCCGGCCCACCGCCTGCGCGACGGTGCGGCTGTTCTCGCCGATCAGCATGAAGACGGTGCCGAGCACCACCTCGCGGCCGTTGTCGGTGGCGGCGCCGGTGCGCAGCTCGCGCCCGATCTCGACGCTCGCCACGTCGCGGATGCGCACCGGCACGCCCGCCTCGTTGCGCAGCACCACGTTGCGGATGTCGTCCATCGAGCGCAGCTGGCCGGGCGCGCGGATCAGGTACTGCTCGCCGCGCCGCTCGATGTAGCCGGCGCCGACGTTGGCGTTGTTGCGCTCCAGCGCACCGACCACGTCGGCCAGCGTCAGCCCGTGGGCCAGCAGCTGGCCCGGGTCCGGTGCGACCTGGTATGCCTTCGCGAACCCGCCGATCGAGTTGATCTCGGTCACGCCCGGCACGGTGCGCAGCTGCGGCTTGATGATCCAGTCCTGGATCTCGCGCAGGTCGGCCGGCGTGTACGGCTGGCCGTCCGGCTTGCGCGCACCGTCCTGCGCCTCGACCGTCCATTGGTAGATCTCGCCGAGGCCGGTGGAGATCGGACCGATCGCCGGTGTCACCCCGGCGGGCAGCTGGTCACGCGCGGCCTGGATGCGCTCGTTGACGAGTTGCCGCGCGAAGTAGAGGTCGGTGCCGTCGTTGAAGATCACGGTCACCTGCGACAGGCCGTAGCGCGACAGCGAGCGCGTCTGCTGCAGGCCGGGCAGGCCGGCCATCGCCGTCTCGATCGGGAAGGTGACGCGCTGCTCGGCTTCGAGCGGCGAGTAGCCGGGCGCGCCGGTGTTGATCTGCACCTGCACGTTGGTGATGTCGGGCACGGCGTCGATCGGCAGCTTCTGGTAGCTGAAGATGCCCAGCGCCGCCATGCCGAGGACGGCCAGCAGCACCAGCCATCGGTGCTCGATGGCGAAGCGGATGATGCGTTCGAACATGGATCGTCCTCGTCAGTGCGCGTGGGTGGCCGACGCCTTGCCGGCCTCGGACTTGAGGACGAAGCTGCCGGTGCCGGCGTGGCGCGTACCCGGCTGCAATCCCTTCGTGATCTCGACGCGCGTGCCGTCGCTGCGGCCGGTCTGCACCGGTTGTGCGACGAAGCCCGCGGCGGTCTGCACGAACACCACGGACCCTGTCGCCGCCCCAGTCCCTCGCGTCTCCAGCGTCTGGATCGCGTCCACCGACACGGTGACGGGCAGCGTCGCCTCGCTCGCCGTCATCTCGGCGTTCACGAACAGCCCGGGCCGCCACAGCGAACCCGGGTTGTCCACCACCACGCGCGCCTGTGCGGTGCGGGTTTGCTCGCCGAGCAGCGGGCCGACCCAGGCGATGCGGCCGTTCGCGACCTGGTCGAATGCGGACGCGCGGATCGCGACCTTGCTGCCCACGCGCACCTGGGGGAGCGCGTTGGCCGGCACGTCGATGCGGGCCCAGACGGTGCGCAGGTCGGACAGGGTGAAGACCTGCGCGTCTTCCTTCACCTGCTCGCCGAGTGCGATGTGCTTCTCGACGACCGTGCCGTCGAACGGGGCACGCAGCTCGAAGCGGTTCAAGGGGCCCGTGCCATTGCCGGTGCTGCCGGCGCCGACGGCCTGCAGTTTCTGGCGGGCGTTGTCGACGGCGATCTCGGCCTCGCGCAATGCGTTCGCGGCCTGCAGCACATCCTGCTGCGGCGAGATCTTCTCTTCCCACAGCGTCTTCTCGCGCTCGTAGGTCGAGCGGGCGAGCTGGTGGCGGGCCTGTGCAGCTTGCAGCGCGGCGCGCTGCTCGGACACCGTCGGGCTGCTGATCACGGCCAGCACCTGGCCACGGCGCACCTGCTGGCCGAGTGCCACCGGCACCGCCTCGACCACGCCGGCGACCCGGGGGACGACGTGGGCCGTGCGGTCTTCGTTGAAGCGGATCTCGCCCGGCAGTTGCAGCACGGTGCGGATGAGGCCCGGACCGGCGGCGTCCACGCGGATGCCTGCGGCCTTCAGCTGTTCGGGCGAGAGGGCGATCACGCCCTCGCCGGCTTCCTCGCGGCGCTTGTCGTCGGCGTGCTCCCCGGCTTCTTCGTGTCCATGCTCATGGGCGTGTTCCTCTTCGGAGGCCGGCGTCGTGCGGTGCGTGCCCAGGATGGCGACCGCACCCACGCTGCCGAGCGCGAGCACCGCGGCGATGGCCGCCAGTTGCTTGCGGCCCACGCTGGCGCGCAGGCGCTCGAGCCAGTTCGTCTTGCTGTTCATCGTCGATCTCACGGTTGGTGGCCCGCGTGCGGGCGATCGTTGGGGGTGCCGAGGCGGCGCTCGAGTTCGGCAGCGGCGCGGTGAACCTGGGCCAGCGCACTGAAGTACTGGGTCCGCGCCTGCAGCAAGGTGCGCTGGGCGTCCAGCACGTCGAGGAAGCTGAATTTGCCGAGCTCGAAGCCGCGGCTGGTGGCGTCGTGGACGCTTTGCGCGGCGGGCAGCACCTCCTGCTTCAAGGCGTGCGCTTCGCTGGAGCGGGCCTGCAGCTGGTCGAGGGTCTGCAGCACCTCGGCGCGCAGCCGCTGCTCCTCGGCCTCGGCGAGCGCCTGGGCGGCATCGCGCTTGCGCAGTGCCTCGAGCTGCGCGCCGGTGTTCGAGTCGAACAGCGGCAGCGGGATCGACAGGCTGATCATCGGCTGATTCCGGCCGCTCTCCGCGGCGCGCCTGGCCCCCAGGCTCACGGTCAGGTCGGGAATGCGGCGCGCGCGCTCCAGCTCGTAGGCGGCCTGGGCACGCAGCACTTCACCCTGTGCCCGGCGCAGCACCGGGGACTGCGCGACACGCTCTGCCAGGGCTTGCGCGTCAGGTGGTTGCGGCAAGGATTCCGGGCGGCCATCGAGTGGCGACGGCGTGCTGTCGGCAGCACCCATCGCCCAACCCAGCGCGCGCTGCGCGGCCTGCCGGTCGGCTTGCGCCTGGCGCAGTTCGATCCGTGCCTGGGCCTCGGCGACGCGCGCGCGCGTTTCGTCGGTCGGCGAGACCTTGCCCGCTGTCACGCGGCGTGCCGCCGCGGTGGTGCCGCTGGCGGCCATGTCCAGCGACTGCTCCGCGACCCTCACGCGCTCCTGGGCGATCAGGGCCTCGAAGAACGCCTGGATGGTGCCGGCCCGCACGTCGGCCTGGCGCGACGCGAGTTCTGCCAGCGCCAGCTCACGTGCGCTGCGGGCCAGCCCGATGCGGGCGGATCGCTTGCCACCGAGTTCCAGCGCCTGGCTCAGCAGGACCGTCGTCGTGCGGGTGTCGTGGCGCGTGTCCTCCTGGTCGATGCCGAGGGTCGGGTTGGGCCGTGCGCCGGCCTGGTCGAGCCCGCCATGGCTGGCGTCGACCTCCGCCTCGGCGGCGCGCAGCAGCGGGTTCTGGCGCAACGCGGTCTGCAGCGCGGCTTCCAGGGTCAGGGCAGGTGGGAGGGCAGGGGGTGGGGCCGGCGTCGAGGCCTGGCCGAATGCCAATGGGGTGATCAGTGCCGCGCACAGCAGCGGCACGCAAGTTCTGCGCATCGAATACTCCGAGGGTTGCGAGAGGGCAGCCGGAAGGATTCGACGAGGGCAGCAGCGATCAGGTCAGGGAGAAGGTCGTGCCTGGAAAGGGGTGCGCTCGCCGAATCAGGCG
>NZ_JBFUFP010000033.1:0-18217 GCF_056403375.1 Rhizobacter sp. P2_H2 | reverse complement strand
GGCCGATCACGTGCAGTGCATGGGTCTTGTTCATCTTGCTGTTCCTGGCCTTGCCACAGAGTCGGGTTGTCGTGAGGGCGGTCATGGGGCGACGATCGTGGTGTTGACCAGGGTCACCGACGCGGTGAGCCCGATCGCACGCCCCGTGAGGGTCGTCTGGATGGTCTGACCGGCCGTCGAGACCGTGACGCCGGCGGGCGCGATGATCGTGCCCACCATCGTGCTGCCATCCTCGATGCGTGCTGCGCTGCCCACCTGCCAGTAGACGTTGCCGGCCTGTGCGCCATTGATCAGCAACACACGGCGCGGCGTCGCTGCCAGGCCCACGGTCAGCGCGGAGGCACTCTGAAACACCCACACGGCGTTGGTGTCGCCCTGCGCGTCCAGGGTCAGGTCTGCGGTCGTGACGGCGAAGGTTCCGCCCGCGGCGGTGTAGACGGCCGCGGGCAGCACCAGCCCGCCCAACTGGCCTGCAGCGGGATCGCTGCCAGGAGGCAGGGCCGCAAGCTCGTTGTACGCGGCCTGGGCGTCTGCCAGGGCTTGCGTCGCAATCGCCATCGACGACGACGTACCCGGCGCAGGCGGGGCACAGTTGATGCTGCCGTTGACCGAGCCGATGTTCAACGGCGTTTGCGTGTAGACGTTCCCCGCGTCATGGAAGCCGGTCACCAGCGTGCACGCCGCGGTGGTTCCGAGGTTGCCACCGACGACCGTGTTGATGCCCTGGTTCGTGACCCCGGCACCCCCACCGAACGCACCGAACGATGCTGCGGAGCGCAGGTTGATGCCGGCGACGCACGCCTGCGTTCCGGTGGTGAAGCTCCACACACCGTCACTGGCGAGCGCATTGCCGGCCAGGTCCTTGACGCCCAGGTTTCCAGATTTCACCGTGACGACGAACGACTTGCCGGGCGCAAAGCCGGCCGCATTCGACGGCGCGAAGCTGGCCACCCTGCTCGACGCGTCGTAGGTCACGATGCCCGGGACCGCTGCGCCGCTGTCGGTCACGACAAAGGTCGTCGTGTCGATCGTCGCGGGATCCATCGGTTCGCTGAACGTCGCGCTTGCGGATTTGGTCAGGCACACGCCGGTGCTTGCATCGGGCGGGCTGAGGTTCGCCAGGGTTGGCGCCGTGAGGTCGCCGGCGGCGCCGGTCGCGAAGTTCCAGGTGTGAATGCCCGCAGCCGGCAGCACCGCGGCGTTGCCGGCCAGGGCGTTGCCGGCCAGGTCGGTGGCCGTTGTCATGACGGTCGCCRTGAATTGGGCGTTGGCGGCGAGCAGGCCGCCCGTGGGCGTGAAGGTGGCCGTCTTCGCCGAGGCCGAGTAGCTCACGGTTCCGGTGACGGCGGAGCCGGTCGTCGTGTTCGTCACGAGGAAGCTCGTGTCCGAGACGGTCGCGGGTGCCATGGCCTCGCTGAAGCTTGCCGTGATCTTGGTGTTGGTCGGCGCGCCGGCGTCGCCCGGCGCAGGCGTGGTGAGGACCACCGTCGGGCGGGTGCTGTCCGTCAGCGGGACGACACCGACGCCCGGACTGCCGAGGATCGGATCGGCCGAGCCGCCGCAGCCGGCGACGAAAGCCGGCAGCAACGCGAAGGCCAACGCTGTCCGCGAAGTGATGAGGCGGAAAAGCTGATTCATGAGGGTGTCCCTGCGGGATGGCCGCGTTGAGGGTCTTKCATCGAAGAAGCCTTGTGGCACGGTCGGGTGCTGCTGTCGGTGGGGCAGCGCACTCACGACCCAAGGGCACGCGGTCTGCTTGGCGAGCGTGAACGCGAGACTGCCGTTCACCTGGCGTCGATGCTGCGCTTCCTGTCTCTGCATCAGCCCAGGACAGGGAGCCGCCCATCCGGGAGGAAGCGCGCGTGGTGGTGTAGGACGGCACGCCCCGACTGTTCAGCTGTTTTGAAGCCTGCGTTCGCTCCCGTGCAATCCGCGCCGGCTGCCGGCGCCCAGAATGCGCTCAGCCCACCAACCAGGAGCAGACATGGCAGCCAAGGTTCTCGTCCTCTACTACAGCAGCTACGGCCACATCGAGACGATGGCCCAGGCCGTCGCCGAAGGTGCGCGCGGCACCGGTGCCACGGTCGACATCAAGCGCGTGCCGGAAATCGTGCCCGAGGCCGTCGCGAAGGCCTCGCACTTCAAGCTCGACCAGGCCGCGCCGATCGCGACCGTCGACGAGCTGCCGAACTACGACGCGATCATCTTCGGCGTGCCGACCCGCTTCGGCAACATGGCCGCGCAGATGAAGAACTTCCTCGACCAGACCGGCCCGCTGTGGTTCGCCGGCAAGCTGATCGGCAAGGTCGGCTCGGTGTTCGCCAGCACGGCCACGCAGCACGGCGGCCAGGAGAGCACCATCCTCAGCACGCACACCGTGCTGCTGCACCAGGGCATGGTGATCGTCGGCCTGCCGTACGCCTGGCAAGGCCAGATGAAGCTCGACGAAGTGACCGGCGGCAGCCCGTACGGCGCGACGACGATCGCCGCCGGCGACGGCTCGCGCCAGCCCTCGGCCAACGAGCTCGAAGGCGCGCGCTTCCAGGGCCGCCACGTGGCCGAGATCGCGGCCAAGTTGGCGCGCTGATCGCACGCGTTCCCCGGCCGGCCACCCACGGCCGGCCGAATGGCTTCGGCGCCCTGCCGAGGCCTCTGTCAGCGCGTCCGTCGACGATTGCCGCGACGCTACCCGTCGCACCGCGCGCTGACTATCGACATCCGGTTCACACGCCATCGCGCGCACAGCGCTACCCGACGAGGAGACGCGTCCCTAGACTGCGCCCCGATCGGCCCCAGCCATGCACCCCACCCCTCGCGAAAGGTCCCCGATGTCTTCCTTCATCCGCGCCGCCACCCTGGCCGCCATCGGCGTTGCACTCGCCGCACCCGCCTCGGCCAGCGAAGCCCTGGCCCGCAAGTACGCCTGCACCGCCTGCCACCAGGTCGACAAGAAGCTGGTCGGCCCGTCGTTCAAGGACATCGCGGCGAAGTACGCCGACGGCAGCGTCGATGCGAAGCAGCTGGCCGCTCGCATCAAGGCCGGCGGCTCGGGCAAGTGGGGCGCCATCCCGATGCCGGCGCAGGCCCAGGTGCCGCCGGCCGACCTGGACGCGATCGCCGCCTGGATTCTCGCGACGAAATGAAGCACAAGGATCCCCGATGAAAACCACGCTCAGCATCAACGGCACGCCGCGCCAGGTGGATGTCGATCCCGACACGCCGCTGCTGTGGGTCATTCGTGACGTGCTCGGCATGACCGGCACCAAGTTCGGCTGCGGCATGGCCTTGTGCGGCGCCTGCACGGTGCACCTCGACGGCCAGCCGATCCGCTCTTGCGTGACGCCGGTCGAATCGATCGGCCGCCGCCGCATCTCGACGATCGAGGCCATTGCGCAGACCCCCGTGGGCCGCCAGGTGCAGAAGGTCTGGACGATCAAGGAAGTGCCGCAGTGCGGCTACTGCCAGTCCGGCCAGATCATGGCGGCCACCGCGCTGCTGCGCGACAACCCGGCGCCCACCGATGCCGACATCGACGCCGCGATGTCGGGCAACGTCTGCCGCTGCGGCACCTACGTGCGAATCCGCGAGGCGATCAAGCAAGCCGCCCGTGAACTCGCCGCACCGAAAGCCTGACATGCACGATTCGAATTCCCTCCCCACCGTGGGCGCCACGCTGTCGCGCCGTTCCTTCCTCGCGTCTGCCTCGGCGGCCGGCGGTGCGCTGGTGCTCTCGTTCCACCTGCCCGACGCGAATGCGGCCGCGGCAAGGAGCACGCCCACGGTGTTCGCGCCCAACGCCTACGTGCGCATCGGCGCTGACGACAGCGTGACGATCGTCGTCGCGCTGGTCGAGATGGGGCAGGGCACGTTCACCTCGGTGCCGATGTTGATCGCCGAGGAGCTGGAGGTCGATCTGGCGAAGGTCAGGCTCGAACAGGCGCCGCCGGACGAGAAGCGCTACGGCCACCCGCTGTACGGCATCCAGGTGACCGGCGGGTCGGGCTCGATGCCCGCTGCCTGGAAGGTGCTGCGCCAGACCGGCGCCACCGCCAAGGCCATGCTGCGCAGCGCGGCCGCGCAGACTTGGCGAGTGGCCGAAGGCGAGTGCGTTGCAGCAAACGGCGCGATCCGGCATGTGCCCACCGGCCGCCAGCTGCGCTACGGCGCACTGGCCGCCAAGGCGGCGACGCTGCCGGTGCCGAAGGATGCGCCATTGAAATCGCCGGCCGACTTCCGCCTCGTCGGCCGACCGGTGCACCGCCTGGACACGCCGTCGAAGGTCAACGGCACCGCGGTGTTCGGCATCGATGCGCAGGTGAAGGGCATGAAGTTCGCAGCGGTCGCCAACTGCCCGGTGATCGGCGGCCGCTTTCGATCGGTGGACGATCGCAAGGCGAGGGCGGTGAACGGCGTGCGTGCGGTCGTCAGTTCAGAGACCGCGGTGGCCGTCATCGCCGACCACCAGGGCGCGGCGAAGAAGGGGCTGGCCGCACTGGACGTGCAGTGGGACGAAGGTCCGTCGGCCGACTTCTCGAGCAAGCTGTGGGGCGAGCAGCTGGCGCAGGCGCTGAAAGGCACCGGCCTGGTCACCACGCGCGAGGGCGATGTCGACCAGGCGCTTGCCGGCGGCGCGCAACGCCTGAGCGCCGTCTACGAGGTGCCGCCGCTGGCGCACGCCGCGATGGAGCCGCTCAACTGCACGATCCACGTGACCCCGGGCCGCTGCGAGATCTGGGCCGGCACGCAGGCGCCCGCCCGCGCGCAGGCGATGGTCGCCGAGGCGCTGGGCCTGACGCCCGAGCAGGTGACGGTGCACAACTTCCTGCTGGGCGGTGGCTTCGGCCGCAAGCTCGACGTCGACTACATCGTGACCGCGGCGCAACTGGCTCGGCATGTGAGCTACCCGGTGAAGTTCGTCTTCAGCCGCGAAGAAGACATCCAGCACGACGCCTACAAGCCGTACTTCCGCGACGAGATGTCGGCCGCGTTGAACGAGCGCGGCGAGCTGGTGGCCTTCAGCCACCGCACCGCCGGCTCGTCGGTGATCGGCCGCTATGCGCCGCAGTGGGTCGCCAACGGGCTCGATGCCGACGCGGTCGACATGGCGGGCTCCTCGTACGACATCCCGAACAAGTACGTCGAGTACGTGCGCCATGAGCCGCCGAAGGGTCTGCTGACCGGCAACTGGCGCGGCGTCGGGCCCACGCACCATGTGTTCGTCGTCGAATCGTTCATCGACGAGGTGGCTGCCTTGGCCCAGGTCGATCCGGTGCGCTTTCGCGAGCGCATGCTGGGCCGCAACCCGAATGCACTCGCTGCGTTGCGGCTGGCCGCCACCCGGGCCGGGTGGGGCGAATCCGTGGGGGTGGGCCGGGGCCGTGGCGTCTGCGTGGCCGAGGCCTTCGGTGGGCATGCCGCGCTGGTCACCGACCTCACCGTCGCGAAGGACGGCAGCATCAAGGTCGACCGGATGGTCTGCGCGGTGAACTGCGGCCTGCCGGTCAACCCGGATGGCGTGGAGGCGCAGGTCCAGGGCGGCCTGCTGTTCGGCCTCACCGCGGTGCTGTACGGCAGCATCACCTTCGAGCGCGGCCGCGTGCTGCAGAGCAACTTCCACGACTACCCGCCGCTGCGCATCAGCGAGGTGCCGCAAGTGCAGGTGCACATCGTGCCGAGCGAGCAGCCGCCGGTGGGCGTCGGCGAGATCGGCACGGCGGTCGTCGCGGCCTCGGTGTTCAATGCGGTGTACGCGGCCACCGGCAAGCGGTTGCGCACGTTTCCGATCGACACCGCGCAGCTGAAGTCGGCTTGATGCCGCCCTGCGTCAGGGCGCTGCGCTCCAGTCCACCGCCTGCATGAACTGGATCAGCGCCCGCAGCTTGCCCGGCATCTGCCCGCGGTTCGGGTAGTACAGGTAGAAGGCCTCGCCGGGGCGCGTGAACTTCTCGAGCACCGGCACCACCCGGCCGGCCTGCAGTGCGGGCCGCGCGAACTGCTCGAAGGCCAACGCGAGCCCGTGGCCCTGCGCCGCGGCGTCCAGCGTGCAGCGCATCTCGCTGAATACCAGGCGGCCCTGCACCTCGATCGTCGCGGCCTTGCTGCCGCTGCCGAAGCGCCACGCGAAGAACTGGCTGCGGTTGCCGATGCGCTGGCGAATGCAGTCGTGCTGCAGCAGGTCTTCCGGCGTCGCCGGCTTGCCGCGCGCCTTCAGGTAGGCCGGCGAGCCGACGACCAGCAGCCGCTGCAACGGCCCGATCGGCACGCCGATCATGTCCTTCTGCAGCGCGTGCCCCAGGCGGATGCCGGCGTCGAACCCGCCCGTGATGATGTCGCTCAGCCCGTTGTCGACGGTCATCTCCAGCGTGATCTCTGGGAAGCGCTCCATGAACGGTTGCAGGTGCGGCTCGATCAGTGACGCGTAGGCCACGTACGAGGTGTTGATGCGCAGCAGCCCGTGCGGGCCGCTCGACACATCGCCCACCTCCTGCACCGAGCGCCGGATCTGCTCGAGCGCCGGTGCCAGCGTGCCCAGCAGTTGCGCGCCCGCTTCGGTCAGGCCGACGCTGCGCGTGGTGCGGTTGAACAGGCGGATGCCGAGCGAGGCCTCCAGCTGCTTCACGGTGCGCGAGATCGCCGTCGGCGTCACCTCCATCTCGGCGGCGGCGCGCGTGAAGTTCATGTGCCGGGCCACGCTCTCGAACGCGATCAGGCCGGGCAGGCTGATCGGCGGCTTGCTGTCTCTCGCAACCGGCTCCTGGTTCATCGGGTTCTCTCCGTGGATGGCGCGCGATTATGAAATGGAGGTTCAGAGTGCACCCCGGTGGTGTCGATTCTCTTTGCCGGGGCGCAAACCTACGCTTCGGTCATCGCAGTTTTCATCACCCCGGACAACGAGGACCCCACCATGCCCACCGTCAACATCCCCGCCACCCGCCCGGCCAGCCCGTTCGCCTCGATGAAGGGCCACCACGTCGCCGTGCGCGTGCCCGACTTCGACGTCGCGGTCCGCTGGTACACCGAGAAGCTCGACTTCCGCGTCGTGCACCAGTGGCCGTATGCCGACCAGCGGCTCGCCTACCTGGCCCCGGCGACCGACAACGACTTCTTCGTCGAGATCCTCGGCGACGGCCAGCCGCGGCCGATTCCCAAACCCGTCTACAGCGACCTCGGCGACAGCCTGCGCCTGGCCGGCTTCCATCACTTCTGCCTCAACGTCGCCGACATGGAGGCCACCGTGGCCGAGCTGCGCCGCCGCGAGGTCCACATCGTCACCGAGCCTTTCGAGCTGCCGGTCATCGGCCGCAAGCTGGCTTTCATCGCCGACCCCTTCGGCAACCTGATCGAGCTGGCGCAAGTCGTCTCGTGAGCCGGAGAACCCGGTGACCCGAACCCTTCCACCGCCGAGTTCCGGGCAGCGGCCACGGTAGACTCCCCGCGCAGCACAACGAGCCGCGCGTGTCGACGCGCGGCCAGCCCTGTTCTCCGGAGGAAGCCTGATGCGCGCGATGAAATGGTTGCTGGTGCCCCTGGTCCTGGTGGCCCTGGTGGTGCTGTATTTCTTCCTCGCGGTGAAATGGAGCTACTCCGACGGCGAGCGCGCCGGCTGGGTGCAGCAGCTGTCGCGCAAGGGCTGGGTCTGCAAGACCTGGGAAGGCGAGCTGGCCCTGGTGTCGCTGCCCGGCAGCACGCCCGAGAAATTCCGCTTCACGATCTGGGACGAGGCCACCGCCGACAAGGTCAACCTCGTGATGGGCAAGCGCGTCGCGCTGCACTACGAGCAGAAGGTCGGCTTGCCGGGCAGCTGCTTCGGCGAGACCCGCTACTACATCACCGGCGTGCGCGTGCAGGACGAGATCTCGCTCGCGCCGGGCGTGATCGTGCCGGTGCCGGCCCAGCCTGCCGCATCGACCGCACCAGCGGCAGCCTCCAGGCCCTGACGGCGATGCGGGCCGCAGGCCTCTGCCTGATCGCCAGCCTGCTCGGGGCGGCGATCACGCAGCAGGCAGCAGCGGCCGAGCCCCTCACCACGCCCGCTCCCACCACGCAGCGCCCGCGCATCGGCCTGGTGCTGTCCGGCGGCGGTGCCCGTGGCGGCGCGCACATCGGCGTGCTGAAGGTGCTGGAGGCGCTGCATGTGCCGGTCGACGTGATCGTCGGCACCAGCGCCGGCGCGATCGTCGGCTCGGCTTACGCGAGCGGGCTGCCGCTGTCGGAGATCGAGCGCGAGATGGCGGCGCTGAACACCGCGGTGCTGTTCCGCGACATCGACCGCGACGAGGTGCCGCTGCGCCGCAAGCTCGACGACGCCACCAACTTCATCGGCCCGGAGTTCGGCCTCGGCCCGCACGGTCTCTCGCTGCCGAAGGGCGCGGTGGCCGGCGTCTCGCTCGAGGTGGTGCTGCGCCGGCTGACGCGCCGCCAGGCCACGACCGATTTCGACCGGCTGCCGATCCCGTTCCGCGCGGTCGCGACCGACCTCGCCAGCGCCGAGATGGTGGTGCTGTCGCACGGCCAGCTCGCGCTGGCGGCGCGCGCGAGCATGGCGATCCCCGGCGCGGTGAACCCGGTCGAGATCGACGGCCGCCTGCTGGTCGACGGCGGGCTCAAGCGCAACCTGCCGGTGGACGTCGCGCGGCGGCTCGGCGCCGATGTCGTGATCGCGGTGAACATCGGTACACCGTTGCTGCGGCGCGAGCAGATCACCTCGGTGGTGTCGGTGTCGGACCAGATGCTGCGCATCCTGATCGGCGCGAACGTGCAGCAGTCGCTGGCCGAACTGAAGCCGGGCGACGTGCTGATCACGCCGGAGCTGGACGAGATCAGCTCGTCGGCCTTCGAGCAGCTGGCCGAGGCGGCGCGCCGCGGCGAGCGGGCCGCGCAGGCGGTGGCCTCGCAGCTCGCGCCGTACGGGCTGCCGGCCGGGACCTATGCGGCGCTGATGGCCTCGCGCTTCGCATCGCCGGGCGACACGGCCGCGCCGATCGACGAGGTGCGCGTGGTCGGCACGCGCGTCGTCAACCCCGAGGTGGTGCTCGCGGCGATGGAGACGCGCGCCGGCGCGCCGCTCGATGCGCAGCGCATGGACCGCGACATCAAGCGCATCTACGCGCGCGGAGATTTCGAGGCGGTGAACTACACGCTGAGCGACGAGCCCGGCAGCGGCCGCGTGCTGCTGGCCGAGGTGAGCGAGAAATCGTGGGGCCCGAACTACCTGCGGCTCGGGCTCGGGCTGTCGTCCGACTTCGAGGGCAACTCCTTCTTCAACCTGTACGCGAGCCACCGCTGGACCTGGCTGAACGCGCTCGGTGCCGAATGGCGCAACGACCTGCAGATCGGCCGAACCGACCGGCTCGCGAGCGAGTGGTACCAGCCGCTGACCGAGCGCCAGCGCGTGTTCGTCGCGCCACGCATCGAGCTGCAGGACGAGCCGTTCGACCTCTACGACCGCGACAGCGGGCTGCGGGTCGCGCGCTTCCGGCGCGAATCGGCCGAGGCCGGCATCGACCTGGGGCTGCCGCTCGGCAGCGCGGGCGAGGCGCGGCTGGGATTGGTGCGCGGCAGCGTGAAGTTCACCGATGACACCACGTTCATCCGCGCCGAGGACCTGATCCAGCGCACCGACACCGGCGGCGTGCTCGCGCGCGTGCGCTTCGACCAGCTCGACAGCCTGCGCTTCCCGCGCAACGGCTGGGCGGGCGATGCGCGGGTGTACTTCTCGCGCGCGCGGCTGGGCGCGCAGGACGACTACACGCGGGCGTCAGCCAACCTGCAGGGCGCGCATTCATGGGGGCCGCATGCGCTGCGCGGCGCGCTGAAGGCCGGCGGCAATCTGAAGCAGGGGCCGCTGCCGTCGTACGAGCTGTTCAGCCTGGGCGGCTTCCTGCAGCTGTCGGGCTACCGCACCGGGCAACTGCTCGGCACCGAGATGCGCTTCGGGCGCGTGGCCTACAACTACCGGCTGGCCGGGCCGGGGCTGCTGGACGGCATCGTCGTCGGCGCGTCGCTCGAGGCCGGGCGCATCGGCGACTCGGTGTTCGGCGCCGACAAGGACCGGCTGCGCCGCGGGGGGGCGCTGTACCTCGCGCTGGACACGCTGGTCGGGCCGGTGTACCTCGCGCTGGGGGTGGCGGATTCGGGGAACCGGGCGGCGTATTTCTTCCTGGGGCAGCCGTAGCGCGGTACGAATGGACCTCCTCAAGGTTGATGAAATCCGCGTGGGCGCGATGAAAAAATCGGACGCGCATCGGTAGACTGCGCACACCGCAGCGGCAGACCACTGCCGCGCGGGTTGCCAGTGCCCCACAGGGCCGAAGGCGACACACCTCTCCCTCGTTGTCATTGGATGCACGGTCGACGACCGTGCGCTGGAGGACTCTCTTGGAACTGATCTGTGCGTCGCGGCGTGTCCGTGGCTTGGTGGTGTCGTGCGTGGGCGCGCTGGCGCTGGTCGCTCTTTCTCTGCCGGCCTGGGCTCAACTCTCGGTCGGTCAGGACGGCCAGCCGGGCTATCAGCATCCGATCGCGGTGCCGCCGGGCATTGCCGGCATGGTGCCCACGATCGCGCTGGCGTATGGCGGTGACGGCAACGGCCCGGTGGGCCACGGCTGGTCGCTGACCGGCGTCTCGTCGATCGCGCGCTGCGGCGCGAACCTCGCGACCGACGGCCGCATTCGCGGCGTCGACAACACGGCGGCCGACAAGCTGTGCCTGGACGGCCAGCGGCTGATCCAGACGAGTGCGACGGGCGTGCCGATGGCGTTCCCGCAGACCGACGACAGCGCAGGAGGCAGCGGCCTGCTGCGCGAGTTCCGCACCGAGCGCGATTCGTTCGCGCGCATCCGGGCCTATGGATCGGGTGGCAATGCGCCGGCGTACTTCAAGGTGTGGACCAAGGACGGCCGGGTCTACGAGTACGGCAACAACAGCAACTCGACGGCCGATGYGGCCGTGACGGCCCAAGGCACCGGCGTCACCACCACCTGGCTGGTGAGCCGGGTGAGCGACCGGCGAGGCAACTACATCGACTACCAGTACCAGCAGCGCGACGGGCTGGCCTGGGGCAGCGGCACGGTGGCCGGCACGCCGATCGCGGGGCACGACTGGAGCCTGCGCGAGATCCGCTACACCGGCACGCCGACGCAGGCGCCGGGCAACAAGGTGGTGTTCAGCTACGACGACCTGCCGGCGCTCGCCCCCACCGGCAAGCCGCAGGCGCGGCGTGAAGCCTACGTGGCCGGCAGCAAGCTGCTGAACCTGCAGCGGCTCGCGCAGGTGCAGAGCTTCGTGAACGTGAACACCACGCCGCTGAAGGTGAAGACCCTGCGGCTCGCCTACGACAGCGGCGCGGTGACCAACCGCAGCCGGCTGACGCGGCTGACCGAATGCATCGGGGCGGCCGAGTCGTCGTGCTTCCCGCCGGAGACTTTCGACTACGCCGCCGACGGCAGCGACGCGTACCAGCGCAACGCCGCGTTCGCGGCCAGCAGCCTGGCAACCCTGACGATGCAGAGCACGGTGGTGCTGCGCGACAACCTGCGCTTCTCGAACTACGGCGTCATCACCGCCGATTTCGACGGCGACGGCAGAACCGACATCATCCGCTGGTCCGACAACCCGGCCGAGAACCAGCTCCATCTCAGCAACGGCGACGGCACGTTCCGGCAGATGGCCGGCTTCAACATCACCGGCAGCGACCAGAAGCTCTTCGACAGCAGCGGTTGCTACAGCACGCGCGTGGCCGATTTCAATGGCGACGGGTTGCCGGACCTGCTGCGATTCAGAGGCGGCAACTCGACGAACCTGGTGTCGAACTCCGCGTGTTCCGGCACCAGCGATCTCTACCTGAACAACGGCAACGGCAGCTTCACGCGCAAGGCGATCACCGGCGTGACGCTGAACGAGGCCGTCAGCCGCGACAACCTGAAGTTCCTGCATGGCGAGGCGCAGGTCGGCTGGCTGGGTTGGGCGCCGGGAAACACGTTCTACCTGCTGGACCTTGACAACGACGGCCTGCTCGACGTCGTCACGTCGACGCTGGACTTCCAGCCCACCGTGTTCGAGCCGTCGTCCGATCCCTGTGCGAGCAAGGTCTGCACGCGCGTCTTCAAGGGTGACGGCCAGGGCGGGTTCACCGAGCAACCCACCAACGCGACGCACTGGAACTTCTATGCGACGCCCGAAGGCCCGTACTCGCTGGGCCAGCCCGGGCACATCGCTGACCTGGACAACGACGGCATGCCCGACCTGGTGGATGCCGGAATGATCGGCTCGGACAGCGAACTGGTGGTATCGCAACGCGCGTGGCGCTCGCGCGGCGACTTCTCGTTCGACCCGATGCCGGTGACATACTTGAGCTGCCAGCAGCGGCTGGACCTCAATGGCGACGGCCGCCCCGACTGCCTGGACAAATTCGGTCGGTCGTTGCAAGCATCGGATGGCGCGAGAGGTCTGTTGAGGGTCGCCAACTACCAATCGCCCGGCCTGTGGGATCAGATCTGGACCGGCACCGGCGCGAACTTCATCCCGTCCGCCGGCTTCGTGATCGGCGACGTGAACCGCGACGGCCGCGACGACATCCTCAGCTGGAAGGACGACCCGACGAAGAACRCGCTGTACCTCAGCAACGGCGACGGCACCTACAGCGCGTCGACCACGTTCAACCTGGTCACGGCCAACGACCAGCTGCAGAAGAGCGACAGCTCGGCCGCCTTCGTGACCGGTGACTTTACCGGCCGTGGGGACGTGGAGATCCTGCGCCTGAAGGCGTCCRCATCGCCGGGCGACGGCAGCAGCAACCAGCTCTATGTGAAGACCGGCTCGTCGCTGCCGCCGGACCTGCTGGTCGGTGCGACCTCGCCGCAGGGCCTGAAGACGATGCTGACCTGGGTGTCGATGGCCAACCCGGCCAGCGGCGCGCTCGGCAACCGCTACCTCAACGACCGGGGTGGCCCGAACGCAGCGGTGTACCCGCTGTTCGACGTGACGAACGCGAGCTACATCGTCGCCAGCAGTGTGCGCGACAGCGGCGTCGGCGGCGGCACGGTGCGCGAGGAGTTCCGCTACAGCGGCGCCAAGGGCGCCCATGACGGGCGCGGCGCACGCAGCTTCCGCGAAGTGCGCAGCCAGCGGCAGGTGCCCGATGGCAGCACCCTCTCGCAATCCAGCGAGGTGCTGCACATGCACCCCTACATCGGCTCGCCGGCGCGCGTGAAGACCTGGCGCGGAGCGCTGGATGCAAGCTCGCCGGTGTTGCTGAGCGACGCGACGAACATCTATTGCGAGAAGTCCGCATCGCCGAGCGCCGAGGCCGCTGCAACCGTCACGGCGCCTTGCCTTGTACCGGCCAGCGTCAGGCTGCAGCGCCCCTATCCCTACAAGAGCATCAAGGCGGCCAAGGAGTTGAACGGCGACGCGATGCCGGTCACGACGGTGACGAGCTCGTTCAACGAGACCGGCGACCCGAAGGTGGTGACGACGACCATCAGCGGCACGGCGGCCGGTGGTGTGGCACAAGTCATCAGCGAGACGGCGACCCACCTGTACCGCGATGACGACATCGGCGATGACCGCTGGTTCCTGGGTCGCGTGGAAAGCGCGACGCAGCTGCGGACGGCACCGAACAGCCTGGCGAGCGTCGGCGCGAGCGCCGGCACGGCGCCGGGGGCGACCGCCACGCGCGGCACGGCACCGGCGGCCACGGTGAGCGCGCCGTCCTTCCCGACCACGCAGGTCGGGCAGACGAGCAGCGGCACCGCGACACTGACCAACACCGGTGGCACGCTGATCGGCGTGACGGTTCCGACGGCAGCGGCGGTGGCGTCGGCCTCGGGCAGCGAGTTCAGTTTCTCGGGCACGAGCTGCGGCACGAGCCTGGCGGCCGGTGCCTCGTGCACGGTGACCGTGAGTTTCACGCCGGCAGCGGCCGGTGCGCGCAGCGGCGGGTTGAACGTCAACACCGAGCTGGGTGTGAGATCGGCCGTGCTGTTGGGGACCGGTCAGGCGCAGTCTGGCAGCCTGAGTGCTGTGGACTTCGGCAGCGTGGCCGTGGGTAGTGCGCCGACGCTGACGTCGACGCTCGCCAACACCGGTGTCGGCCCGTTGAGCGTGACAGTGCCGACTGTCTCTTCGGTCGGCGGTACCGACTTCGGCTTCGTCTCGACGACCTGCGGCAGTTCACTGCCGGTGGGTGGCACGTGCACGGTCACCGTGCGCTTCCAGCCGACGGCGAATGCAGCGCGCAGCGGCAGCGTGAGCATCGGCACCGGAGCGGGGACGCTGTCGGCCGCGCTGAGCGGCACAGGCCTGCAATCGGTGATTGCGGTGTCGGCCAATGGCGCGGCAGGCCTGTCGGCGCAGAAGGGTGGTGCARCGGGTAGCGGTATCGTCACCTTCACGAACGGCGGCAACCTGGCGGCGACGCTCACGATGTCGGGCCTGAGTGCACCTTACTCGGTGAGCCCGGCAAGCTGCGTGGCGCCCGCGGGCGGCACCTGCTCCGTGACGGTGTCGATGACGACGGCAGGCGGGATTGGCGCGCAAGGCGGCCAGACCTTGACGGCCACCGGCGGCACGACCGGCGCGGTGTCGGCCCCGGTGGCGGGCACGCTGCTCGGCTCGGCGATCTCGGTCACCGGCAACGGCGCGACCGCCTTGAGTGCCACGAAGGGTGGCAGTGCTGCCTCCGGCACGGTGAGCTTCACCAACAGCGGCAACCAGGCAGCAACGCTGACGATGTCGGGTCTCGGTGGCGCGTACAGCGTGGCCCCGGGCAGCTGCACGGTCGACGCGGGCGGTACGTGCGTGGTGACGGTGTCGATGAGCACGGGCAACGGCATCGGCGCGCAAGGTGCGCAGACGCTGGTGGCGACTGGTGGATCCTTGGGTGCGGCATCGGCCACGGTATCGGGCACGTTGACTGGCTCGGCGGCGACGCTTGTCGGCGGCAACCTGAGCTATGGCACGGTGAACCAGAACTCGGCGGCGCCGCAGAACGTGATCGCGTGGCGCAACGACGGCAACGTSCCGATGGCGCTGTCGGGCTTGTCTGGTTTGCCKGGCGTGTTGAGYGTGGTGAGCAACAGCTGTACCAATGTGGCGCCTGGCTTGGCGTGCACCATGACGGTTCAGCTGGCCACGGGCASSYTGACGARCTTCAACCAGACGGTGAGCACGGTGGGYGCGACGGTGAACGCGTTGACTACSGCSAGCGGCACGGTGCAGACCRTTCCCGGSGCGCTGTTCAACCTGAGCACGRCSGCGACKTCRACGACCACGTACACGACGATCACGCTGACGGTGGCSAACCCGTACAGCGCGGCGCAGACGATCACGGCGGYGACCCAGAGCGATGCGGSCWCGSSYGGCACGAGCACCTGCACYGTGGGCGGCAGCGTGGCSGCGTCACCGGGGAGTTGCACCTTCCAGTGGRTSTACGACCGATGCACSGCGCGCACGGTGAACTTCAGCGTGAAGAACGCGTTCGGCACGGCGACGACGAGCAAGGCCATCGTGAAGGGGACCTGCCTGTGAAGCGCATCAACCAGACCATGAAGAGCCTGTTCGCAGCAATCGTGTGGGTGGCGGTGAGCTCCGCCCACGCACAAGCCCAGTTGCCGCCGGTGACGGGCGTGGCCGACCCGTTCAGCTACGCCCGCACGAAGAACTTCACCTACCTGCCCGATGGCCTGGTGGACACCGAGACGACCGAGCTCGGCGACGTGCAGCAGTGCGTGGTGAAGAAGTACATCTACGACGATGCCGGCAACCGCACCGGAGCGACGCAGCAGAACTGCACCGGCGCGAGCGGTGATGCGTTGTTCGCGCCACGCTCCGCCACGACGACCTATGGTGCGCAGACGGTGACCGTCGCCGGCATCAGCGCCGTCGTGCCCCGGTGGACGGCACCGAGCAGCAGCAAGAACGCGTTGCAGCAGGAGGAAACGCAGACGGTGGACCCGCGCTTCGGCACCGTGCTGAGCAAGACCGACGCGAACGGGCTGACCACGCGTTGGGAGTATGACGATGCGGGCCGCGCGACGCGCGAGATCCACGCGGACGGCACGCGTGTGATCACGGCGTACTGCTACATCGCGGGCCGGGTGAACGCGGCGGGCGACACCTCGACCAACAGTCCGACGTGCCCGAGCCCGAGCGCGGCCGAGATCCCCGCTGACGCGATGATGTTCACGCACGTGGAGCCGCGCGATGCCAGCGGAGCCGAGGGCGTCAAGAACGGCCCGTTCACCCGCAAGTACGTGGACCGGGCGGGCCGCGCGCTGCGGCAGGTGAGCGAGGCCTTCGACGGAKCCACGCAACCCGGCGGCACGAACCGGCTGATCGYSACCGACACCGAGTACGGCGACCTGGGCCAGGTGGTGCTGCAGACGCAGCCGTACTTCCTGGACAGCGGGTCGTCGACGAGCACGGGCAGTGCCGACGTGGGCTTGTCGCGCACCGAGTACGACGCGCTGGGCCGGGTGCTGCGCATCTACACCGCCGACAGCCAGGGCAGCCAGCCGAGCGTGAGCTTCGGCACCCGCGGCAGCCGCAGGGCGCGAGTGTCGACCTCGGTGTATGGCGCGTTGGTGGTGGTGTCGACCGATGACCGCGGGCAGGTGCGCACCGAGGAGAAGAACGTCGAAGGGCGCACGATCCGCATCACCGACCCGTTGGGCGCGCAGATCGTTCACCAGCACGACGCGTTCGGCAACCTGGTGGCGACGAAGGATGCGCTGCAGAACACGGTGCAGATCAGCTACGACCTGCGGGGCAACAAGCTCAAGCTGACCGACCCGGATGCCGGGGTGATCGAGTACCGCTACGACGCACTGGGCCAGGTGGTGCGGCAGCAGAACCCGCTGCAGGCGCAGCGYGGCGGGCAGACGACGATGCAGTACGACRTGCTCGGCCGGATGACGCTGCGCAGCGAGCCGGAGTACCAGAGCACCTGGACCTACGACAACTGCRCGATGGGCATCGGCAAGCTGTGCGCGACGAGCGCCAGCACCGACATGAGCCAGCAGTGGGTGTACGACAGCCTGGGCCGGATGGTCAGCAACCGCACGACGGTGGCGAACGGGCCGAGCTTTGCGAGCGCGCTGAGCTATGACGCGAACGGCCGGCAGGCGACGCAGACCTGGCCGACCGGGCTGACGGTGAACTACGGCTACACGTCSAAGGGMTTCCTSGGCAGCGTGTCGCTGGCGACGGCGGTGACGGTGAACCCGCTRCCGGCGACCCCGGGCGGCACGCCGGGCGCGAGCGTCACGCTGCCGGCCGGTACGGTGCTGTGGCAGGCGCAGGCCTACAACGCCTGGGACCGGCTGGAGCAGCAGAAGTACAGCAGCGCGGTGGTGAGCACCTCGGCCTACGAGGCCTTCACCGGCCGGGCCAGCGGCCTGGTGTCGGGCAAGGCGGGTGCGACCACCGTGCTGAACCACGGCTACGTGTGGGACAGCCTGGGGCGGCTGACGAACCGCAACGATGCGAACGGCGATGGCGCCACCGGTGCGGTGACGGAGAACTTCGAGCACGACGCGCTGGGCCGGCTGCAGCGCTACACGGTGGCCGCCCCTGCGATCAGCGGTTTGGTTCGTACGGTGAGCCTGCAATACAACGCGCTGGGCAGCATCCTCTACAAGAGCGATGTCGGGGTGTACAGCTACGGCGCGCAAGGTGCGAATGCGGTGCGGCCGCATGCGGTCCAGGGCATCGAAGGCGCGGCAGCCAACACCTACGGTTTCGATGCGAACGGCAACATCGCCAGCGCGACGGCGGGCAAGTACCGCGGGATCACGTACACGGGCTTCAACCTGCCGGACAGTCAGTCGGGCGTGCAAGGGCCGGCAGGCGGGCCGAGCTACGTGTGGAGCTACGACGAGGACCATGCCCGCATCCGTGAGGTGCGGACCATCCCGAGCGGCACGAACGCTGGCACCCGAACCACGTGGTACCTGCACCCGGACAATACCGGCGGCTTGGCATTCGAGAGCGAGGTCAATGCGCCGACGAGCCCGAGTGCGGCGAACCCGGCCGTCACCAGTAACCGCCACTACCTGAGCGCAGGGGGCCAGAGCCTCGGCGTGCTGGTCACTACCGGAGCGCTGCCGACACTCGGCGCGACCCAGACTGCACCGCCCGTGCAATCCAGCCTGACCGCGGTGAAGCTGGAGTACTGGCACAAGGACCACCTGGGCAGCATCGCGGCGACGACCGACCA
>NZ_JBFUFP010000032.1:0-18310 GCF_056403375.1 Rhizobacter sp. P2_H2 | reverse complement strand
GCTTGTCCAGGTCGGTGCGCTGCTCGACGCGGGCGCTCTCGACCGTGTAGCTGACGCGGGCGACCGGCGAGAACGAAGCGTCCAGCACGATGCGGCCGATCGACTTGGTCGGCTCGTCGCCGTAGCGGCGCAGCGTGCCCGGCACATAGCCGCGGCCCTTCTCGACCTTGATCTGCATGTCCAGCTTGCCGCCTTGCGACAGGTGGGCGATGACGTGATCCGGGTTGATGATTTCCACGTCGTGCGGCGTCTGGATGTCGCCGGCGGTGACGGGGCCTTCACCTTCCTTGCGCAGCACCAGCGTCACTTCGTCGCGGTTGTGCAGGCGGAACACGACGCCCTTCAGGTTCAGCATGATGTGAACCACGTCTTCCTGCACGCCGTCGACGGTCGAGTACTCGTGGAGCACGCCGGCGATCGTCACTTCGGTCGGCGCATACCCCACCATCGACGACAGCAGCACGCGGCGCAGCGCGTTGCCCAGCGTGTGGCCGTAGCCRCGCTCGAACGGTTCGAGCGTGACCTTGGCGCGGTTGCCGCCCAGCGGCTCCACATTGATGGCTTTGGGTTTGAGCAGATTTGTTTGCATGAGGTCTTTCTTTCAATACCCTCGGTTCGTTACACCGATAAGGCTGAGGGACCAACGGCCACGGCGGGTGCCACGGCCGCACCAGGGAAATCGAGCGATTCGCGAAACGCGGACGGGCCACCCCGCGCCGCCCACGGGGGCGACGTCGGCGTGGCCGGCACGGGCATCAACGCGAATACAGTTCAACGATCAGCGCTTCCTTGATGTCCGCGCCGAATTCGTCGCGGTCCGGCGCCTTCTTGAACACGCCTTCCAGCTTGCTCGCATCGACCTGCACCCAGTTCGGCATGCCTTGCGATTCGGCCAGCTTGACCGAGTCGGTGATGCGCAGCTGCTTCTTCGACTTGTCGCGCACGGCCACTGTGTCGCCGGCCTTGACCAGGTACGACGCGATGTTGACCGTGGCACCGTTCACCGTGATCGCCTTGTGCGACACCAGCTGGCGCGCTTCGGCACGGGTCGAGCCGAAGCCCATGCGGTAGACGACGTTGTCCAGRCGCGATTCCAGCAGCAGCAGCAGGTTGGCGCCGGTGTTGCCCTTGCGGCGCTCGGCCTCGGCGAAATAGCGGCGGAACTGACGTTCCAGCACGCCGTACATGCGCTTGACCTTCTGCTTCTCGCGCAGTTGCAGGCCGAAGTCGGAGGTGCGCGAGCCGGAGGTGCGGCCATGCTGGCCGGGCTTGCTGTCGAACTTGACCTTGTCACCGATGGCGCGACGGGCGCTCTTCAGGAACAGGTCGGTGCCTTCACGGCGGGCGAGTTTGCCCTTGGGGCCAAGATAACGTGCCACGTTGCTTCCTTTGGTCAATCTGACATGGGCTTCTCCTGAAGCTCATGCGAGTCCGGCGAGTGTTGTTCTGGGCGCTCGGACGGTGGGCTTGAGGCCTGTCGGCCTAACGAATGCGCCGGCGCGGTGCTGGGCACCCGCCGGCGACGAGAAAAACTTCAGCGATCAGATGCGACGACGCTTCTGCGGACGGCAGCCGTTGTGCGGCACCGGCGTCACGTCGGAAATCGAGTTGATGCGGATGCCCAGCGAAGCCAGGGCACGCACCGACGATTCACGACCCGGGCCGGGGCCCTTGATCCGCACGTCGAGGTTCTTGATGCCCTGTTCCTGGGCAGCACGACCTGCGACTTCAGCCGCCACCTGGGCTGCGAAGGGCGTCGATTTGCGCGAACCCTTGAAGCCTTGGCCACCGCTCGACGCCCAGGACAGCGCGCCGCCCTGACGATCGGTGATCGTGATGATCGTGTTGTTGAACGATGCGTGAACGTGGGCGATGCCGTCCGCAACATTCTTGCGGACCTTCTTGCGCACACGCTGGGCAGCGGTATTCGGTGCTTTAGCCATATCGACCTTCTCTCAAATCACTTCTTGACCAGGGCGCCGGACTTGCGCGGGCCCTTGCGAGTGCGCGCATTCGTCTTCGTGCGCTGGCCGCGAACCGGCAGGCCACGGCGATGACGGAAGCCGCGGTAGCAGCCGAGGTCCATCAGTCGCTTGATGTTGATGGACATCTCGCGGCGCAGGTCGCCCTCGATCGTCATGCGGCCGATTTCTTCCCGGATCTTCTCCAGGTCGGTGTCGGTCAGGTCCTTGATCTTGCGATCGAACGGGACACTGCAGGCGGCGCAGATCTTCTGCGCGGTGCTGCGACCGATGCCGTAGATCGCCGTCAGGCCGATCTCAGCGTGTTTCTGGGGCGGAATGTTGATACCAGCAATACGTGCCATGAGCTTCCTCTATTCGCTTGTCGTCGAAGGCCAGGTTCAGCCTTGGCGCTGCTTGTGGCGCGGATCCGTGCAGATCACGCGCACAACGCCCTTGCGACGGATGACCTTGCAATTCCGGCACATCTTCTTGACCGATGCTGCAACTTTCATACTCTTCTCCTAGGCCCTTTCAGAGCGCTTCCTGATTCAAACTCGTCGTGTTCCGAACAATCACTTGGCCCGGAACACGATGCGGGCCCGCGTCAAATCGTAAGGCGTCAACTCGACTGTCACCTTGTCGCCGGGAAGGATGCGGATGTAGTGCATCCGCATTTTTCCGGAGATATGGCCCAGCACGATGTGCCCGTTTTCCAACTTCACACGAAACGTGGCATTCGGCAGATTCTCCAGAATCTCGCCTTGCATCTGAATGACGTCGTCTTTCGCCATGCCTGTCGGTTTCGTGACTGTCTTCGCCGATCACCAGCCTCAGCTGGCCTTGAAATTCGCTTTCTTCAGCAGCGACTCGTACTGCTGGCTCATCACATAAGACTGCACCTGCGCCCAGAAGTCCATCGTGACGACCACGATGATCAGCAGCGAGGTCCCGCCGAAATAGAACGGCACGTTGTACTTCAGCACCAGGAATTCGGGCAGCAGGCAGACCAGCGTGATGTAGATCGCACCGGCCAGCGTCAGGCGGGACAGGATGCGGTCGATGTGCTTGGCCGTCTGGTCGCCCGGGCGGATGCCCGGAATGAACGCGCCGCTCTTCTTCAGGTTGTCTGCCGTCTCACGGCTGTTGAACACCAGCGCCGTGTAGAAGAAGCAGAAGAACACGATCGCCGCGGCATACAGCATCACGTAGATCGGCTGGCCCGGAGACAGCAGGCCGGCCAGGTCCTTCAGCCAGCGCAGGCTTTCGCCCGTCGCGAACCAGCTCACCACGGTGGCCGGCAGCAGGATGATCGACGACGCGAAGATCGGCGGGATCACGCCCGACATGTTCAGCTTCAGCGGCAGGTGCGACGACTGGCCGCCGTAGACCTTGTTGCCGACCTGGCGCTTCGCATAGTTCACGAGGATCTTGCGCTGGCCTCGCTCGACGAACACCACCGCATAGGTCACCGCCGCGATAACGAGCAGGATGAACAGCAGGACCAGCACGCTCATCGCCCCGGTGTTGCGCAGCTCGAGCAAGCCGCCGATCGCGTTCGGCAGGCCGGCCGCGATGCCACCGAAGATCAGGATCGAGATGCCGTTGCCCAGGCCGCGTTCGGTGATCTGCTCACCGAGCCACATCAGGAACATCGTGCCGGCCACCAGGCTCACGACCGCCGTCAGACGGAAGCCGATGCCGGGGGAGACGACCAGACCCGCCTGGCCCTCGAGCGCCAGCGCAATGCTCAGCGACTGGAAGATCGCGAGACCCAGCGTGCCGTAGCGCGTGTACTGCGTGATCTTGCGACGGCCCGACTCACCTTCCTTCTTCAGCGCCTCCAGGCTCGGCACCACGTAGGTCATCAACTGCATGATGATCGACGCCGAGATGTACGGCATGATGCCCAGCGCGAACACCGTGAAGCGGGACAGGGCCCCACCCGAGAACATGTTGAACAGGCTCAGGATCCCGCCCTGCTGGCCCTTGAAGAGCTGCTGCAGTTGGTTCGGATCGATGCCCGGCACCGGGATGTGCGCGCCGATGCGGTACACGACGAGCGCCAACACCAGGAAGACGAGCCGGCGACGGAGGTCGCCGAACTTGCCGCTCTTGGCCAGCTGATTCGCGTTGGTTGCCACTGAAGCGCGTCCCGTAGGTGTTGATGAAAAGGCTTACGCCACCGAGCCGCCAGCGGCCTCGATCGCAGCCTTCGCGCCGGCGGTCGCGCCGATGCCCTTGAGCACGACCTTCTTGGTCAGCTCGCCGGTCTTGACGACCTTGACCACCTTGGCCAGCTGGCCGACGAGGCCCGCCTGCTTCAGCGTCAGCACGTCGACTTCATTGGTGGCCAGCACCTCGAGGTCGGACAGCGTGATCTCGGCGTTGTACTTCAGCAGCGCCGACTTGAAGCCGCGCTTCGGCAGGCGACGTTGCAGCGGCATCTGGCCGCCTTCGAAGCCGACCTTGTGGTAGCCGCCCGAACGCGATTTC
This sequence comes from Rhizobacter sp. P2_H2, assembly GCF_056403375.1. Lineage (NCBI taxonomy): Bacteria > Pseudomonadati > Pseudomonadota > Betaproteobacteria > Burkholderiales > Sphaerotilaceae > Rhizobacter > Rhizobacter sp. P2_H2. The sequence goes on along the minus strand of NZ_JBFUFP010000032.1, from coordinate 13,853 downwards.
TGGCCCTTGTGGCCGCGACCGGCCGTCTTGCCCAGGCCGGAGCCGATGCCACGGCCGACACGGCGCTTGGCATGCTTGGCGCCCGCGGCGGGCTTGATGTTGTTCAGTTCCATGTTCGTTCCTCGGCTCAGAGCACTTTGACCAGGTACTGGACCTTGGTGATCATGCCGCGCACTGCCGGCGTGTCTTCCAGCGTCGATTCGCTGTTCAGCTTGCGCAGGCCCAGGCCGCGCACGGTCGCGCGATGCGATTCGCGCGTGCCGGCGATGCTGCGGACCAGCTTGATCTTGACGGTTTTCTTGTCAGCCATGATGTTTCTCCGCGTGCCGTTCAGCCGAGGATCTGCTCGACGGTCAGGCCACGCTTGGCGGCGATCTCAGCCGGCGTGCTGACATGCTTGAGGGCATTCAGCGTGGCGCGAACGAGGTTGTACGGGTTGGTCGAACCGAGGCTCTTGCAGACGATGTCGGTGACGCCCATCACTTCGAACACCGCGCGCATCGGGCCGCCGGCGATGATGCCGTCACCCGGCTTGGCCGGTGCCATCAGGACGCGCGAAGCACCGTGCTCACCGATCACCTTGTGGTGGATCGAGCCGTTCTTCAGCGAGACCTTGACCATGTTGCGACGGGCGGATTCCATCGCCTTCTGCACGGCGACCGGAACTTCCTTCGCCTTGCCCTTGCCCATGCCGATGCGGCCATCGCCGTCACCGACCACGGTCAGAGCCGCGAAGCTCAGCGTGCGACCACCCTTGACGACCTTGGTGACGCGGTTGACCGCGATCATCTTTTCCTTCAGGCCGTCGTCGTTGCCTTCGGCCTGCGCGCGGGGTTGAAACTTTGCCATTGTCGAATTCCTTGTCTTCGCCGATTCTCAGATGCCCGGGGGCATCAGAACTGCAGGCCGGCTTCGCGAGCCGCGTCTGCCAGCGCCTTGATGCGGCCGTGGTATGCGAAACCGGCGCGGTCGAACGCCACCTTCTCGATGCCCGCAGCCTTCGCCTTCTCGGCGATGCGCTTGCCGATGACGGTGGCAGCAGCCACGTTGCCACCCTTGCCCGAAGCGCCCAGTTCCTTGCGGACGTCGGCTTCGGCGGTCGAGGCGCTGGCCAGCACCTTCTGGCCGTCGTCGGAAATGACGCTGGCGTAGATGTGCAGGTTGGTGCGGAAGACCGTCAGGCGCGCCACGCGTTGGACCGCGATGCGTGCACGGGTCTGGCGGGAGCGGCGAATGCGCTGATCTTTTTTGTTCAACATGTCGTCGCTCCTTACTTCTTCTTGGTCTCTTTGAGGGAGACCTTCTCGTCGGCATACCGGATGCCCTTGCCCTTGTAGGGCTCGGGCGGGCGGATCGCGCGGACTTCAGCGGCGATCTGGCCAACGGCTTGGCGATCGGAACCCTTGATGATGATTTCGGTCTGCGTCGGGCACTCGACCTTGATGCCGGTCGGCATGTCCTTCGACACCGGGTGCGAGAACCCGATCTGCAGGTTCAGCTTGGTGCCGGCAGCCTGGGCGCGGAAGCCCACGCCGACCAGCGTCAGCTTCTTYTCGAAACCCTTGCTCACGCCGTTGACCATGTTGGCCACCAGCGCGCGCATCGTGCCCGACATCGCATCGGCTTCGACGCTGTCGTTGGCCGGTGCGAACTGCAGCTTGCCGCCTTCGTTCTTCACGGTCACCAGGCTGTTCACCGGACGCACCAGCGTGCCGAGCGAGCCCTTGACGCTGATCTTCTCAGCGGTGATCGACACATCCACGCCTTGCGGGAGAGCGATCGGCATTTTTCCTACGCGGGACATTTCGCTTCTCCGTTGCTTAGGCGACGTAGCAAAGCACTTCGCCGCCGATACCGGCCTGGCGAGCCTTGCGGTCCGTCATCACGCCCTTCGGCGTGGTCACGATGGCGACACCGAGACCGTTCATCACGCTCGGGATGTCGTGGCGGCCCTTGTAGATCCGCAGACCCGGGCGGCTGACGCGCTCGATGTGCTCGATCACCGGGCGGCCGGCGTAGTACTTCAGCGTGATCTCGAGCTGCGGCTTGGACTTTTCGCCCACCAGCGCAAAGCTCTCGATGTAGCCCTCGTCCTTCAGGACTTGCGTGATCGCCACTTTCAGCTTCGACGCCGGCATCGTCACGGAGGTCTTCTGGACCATCTGTGCGTTGCGGATGCGCGTCAGCAGATCGGCGATAGGATCACTCATGCTCATTCGAATATCTCCTGATCGTCCTGCCGATTACCAGCTGGCCTTGACGACACCGGGGATGTCGCCCTTGAACGCGAGTTCGCGGATCTTGTTGCGGCCCAGGCCGAACTTGCGGAAGGTGCCACGCGGGCGGCCGGTCAGCTCGCAACGGTTGCGTTGACGCGTCGGGTACGCATTGCGCGGCAGCTTCTGCAGCTCCAGGCGCGCGGCGTAGCGCTCTTCGTCGGACTTCTTCGCGTCGTTCGCCGTAGCTTTCAGCTCGGCGTACTTCTTCGCGAACTTGGCAACCAGTCGCTCGCGCTTCTCTTCGCGCTGGATGAGGGATGTCTTAGCCACGGGCCACCTCAGTTCTTGAACGGGAATTTGAACGAAGCGAGGAGCGCCTTGGCTTCATCGTCGCTCTTGGCAGTCGTCGTGATGCTGATGTTCAGACCACGCAGCGCATCGACCTTGTCGTACTCGATCTCGGGGAAGATGATCTGTTCCTTGACGCCGATGTTGTAGTTGCCACGGCCATCGAACGAACGACCCGAGATGCCGCGGAAGTCACGAACGCGCGGCAGCGCGATCGTGACGAAGCGGTCCAGGAATTCATACATCTGGACGCCACGCAGCGTGACCATGCAGCCGATGGGCACGCCGTCACGGATCTTGAAGCCGGCGATCGCCTTCTTCGACTTCGTGACCACGGGCTTCTGGCCGGCAATCTTGGTCAGGTCGCTGACAGCGTGTTCCATGACCTTCTTGTCCGAGACCGCCTCGCTCACGCCCATGTTGAGCGTGATCTTCGTGATGCGGGGAACCTGCATCGTCGAGACGTAGCCGAACTTCGTCACGAGGTCGGGAACGACCTTCTCGCGGTAAAACTGTTGCAAACGAGCCATGGCTAACCTCTTATGCCTTGATTTCTTCGCCGCTGGACTTGAACACGCGGACCTTCTTGCCGTCAGCCAGCAATTTGATGCCCACGCGATCACCCTTGCCGCTCGCCGCATTGAAGATGGCGATGTTCGACTGATGGATCGGCATGACCTTGTCGACGATGCCGCCGGTGGTGCCCTTCATCGGGTTCGGCTTGACGTGCTTCTTGACGACGTTCACGCCGTCGACGGTCAGGTGGTCAGCATCGACACGTGCGACGACCTTGCCGCGCTTGCCCTTGTCGCGACCGGTCAACACGATGACCTCGTCGCCTGTACGAATCTTGTTCATGGCTCGTCCTTTGACTTGTCTCAGCTCAGAGCACTTCAGGTGCGAGCGAAACGATCTTCATGAAGCGCTCGGTACGCAGTTCACGCGTGACCGGGCCGAAGATGYGGGTGCCGATCGGCTCGAGCTTGGCGTTCAGCAGGACGGCGGCGTTGCCGTCGAACTTGACCAGCGAGCCGTCCTGGCGGCGAACGCCCTTGGCGGTGCGAACGACGACGGCACTGTAGACCTCGCCCTTCTTCACGCGACCACGCGGCGCAGCTTCCTTGATGCTGACCTTGATCACGTCACCGATGCCGGCGTAACGACGCTTCGAGCCGCCGAGCACCTTGATGCACATGACGGATTTCGCGCCAGTGTTGTCCGCGACATCAAGCCGCGATTGCATTTGAATCATGTTCTGTCCCCAACTTGTACTGCGCAAGCGCAGTCAGTCTTGGGCCCGTGGTTTGGGCGGAGCCGAGGCTCGTTTCACTACAAGTGCAACGGGCGTTTCGGCGAAGCTGCGGATTATGGGGGATTTCTGAAACCCGTGTCAACCCGGGCCGGCAAAAGAAACCGGGTGCGGCACCAGGACTTTGCCCGCGCGCCACAACCTACAATCGCGGACTTTTCATTTCTGCCCCGGGGCCGTCTGGCACGCAGGGGCGTCCACTGAGGATTCTCACGTGTTCATTTCCGAAGCTTTTGCCCAGGCCGCTCCCGCTGCAGGCGCCCAGTCGCCGTTCGGTGGCGGCATCACCGGCATGCTGCCGTTCGTGCTGCTGTTCGTGGTGATGTACTTCGTGATGATCCGCCCGCAGATGAAGCGGCAGAAGGAGCACAAGGCGATGATCGAGGCCGTCGCCAAGGGCGACGAGGTCGTGATCGCGGGCGGCCTGCTCGGCAAGGTCTCCAAGCTCGGCGAGACCTTCATCCACGTCGAGATCGCCACCGGCGTCGAGGTGCAGGTGCAGCGCAGCTCCATCGTGCAAGTGCTGCCCAAGGKCACGGTCAAGTAAGCAGGGTGCCATGAATCGCTATCCGTGGTGGAAGTACGCGATCCTCGGGATCGCGCTGGTGGTCGGCCTGCTGTACACGCTGCCCAATGTGTTCGGCGAAGCGCCGGCCGTGCAGGTCAGCAGCGGCAAGCCGACGCTGAAGCTCGATGCGTCGATGACGCAGCGCGTGTCGCAGGCGCTGGCCGCGGCCGGCATCCAGTCCGACTTCGTCGAGTTCGACGGCAACTCGGTGCGCGCCCGCTTCGGCGACGTCGACACCCAGGGCAAGGCCAAGGTAGCGATCGCCAATGCACTGAACCCGGACCCGAACGACCCGAGCTACGTCGTCGCGCTGAACCTGCTGTCGCGCTCGCCGCACTGGCTGACCGCGATCCGTGCGCTGCCGATGTACCTGGGCCTGGACCTGCGTGGCGGCGTGCACTTCCTGATGCAGGTCGACATGAAGTCGGCGCTGACCAAGAAGGCCGAGGCGCTGACCGGCGACATCCGCACGCTGCTGCGCGACAAGAACCTGCGCCACGCCGGCATCTCGCGCGACGGCAACACCGTCGAGGTGCGCTTCCGTGACCGCGAGACGGTGAATGCGGCGCGCGCGCTGCTGACCGAACAGCTGCCCGACCTGCAGTGGACCGAGACGCCCGACGGCACCGAGGTCCGCATGTCCGGCGTGCTGAAGCCGGCGGCCGCCCGCCTGGTCCAGGACGCCGCGATCAAGCAGAACATCACGACGCTGCACAACCGCGTCAACGAACTGGGCGTCGCCGAACCGGTGATCCAGCAGCAGGGCGTCGACCGCGTGGTCGTCGAGCTGCCGGGCGTGCAGGACACCGCGCGCGCCAAGCAGACCCTCGGCCGCACCGCGACCCTCGAGCTGCGCATGGTCGACGACAGCGCCGAAGCCAATTCGGCGGCGGCCGGCAACGGACCGGTGCCGTTCGGCACCGAGCGCTTCACCGAACGTGGCGGCCGCTCGATCATCGTCAAGCGCAACGTCGTGCTGACCGGCGACAGCCTGACCGATGCGCAACCCGGCTTCGACAGCCAGACCCAGCAGCCGAAGGTCGACCTGACCGTCGATGCGAAGGGCGCGCGCATCATGCGCGACACCTCGCGCGACAACATCGGCAAGCGCATGGCGATCATCCTGTTCGAGAAGGGCAAGGGCGAGGTCGTGACCGCGCCGGTGATCCAGGGCGAGCTCGGCAACCGCTTCCAGATCTCCGGCTCGATGACGCCGTCCGAGGCCACCGACACCGCGCTGCTGCTGCGCGCCGGCTCGCTGGCTGCGCCGATGGACATCATCGAGGAGAGCACGATCGGCCCGACGCTCGGCGCCGACAACATCGCCAAGGGCTTCCACAGCGTGATGGGCGGCTTTGCCCTGATCGCGCTGTTCATGTGCTGCTACTACCTGCTGTTCGGCGTGTTCTCGACGCTGGCGCTCGCGTTCAACCTGCTGCTGCTGGTGGCGGTGCTGTCGATGCTGCAGGCCACGCTGACACTGCCGGGCGTGGCCGCCATCGCGCTGACGCTGGGCATGGCGATCGACGCCAACGTGCTGATCAACGAGCGGGTGCGCGAGGAACTGCGCAACGGCGCATCGGCGCAGGCGGCGATCCACGCCGGCTATGAGCGTGCGTTCGCGACCATCCTCGACTCCAACGTCACCACGCTGATCGCCGGCGTCGCGCTGCTGGCCTTCGGCTCCGGCCCGATCAAGGGCTTCGCCGTGGTGCACTGCCTGGGCATCCTCACGTCGATGTTCTCGGCGGTGATGTTCTCGCGCGGCCTCGTGAACCTCTGGTACGGCAGCAAGAAGAAGCTCAAGAGCGTGTCGATCGGCCAGGTCTGGCGCCCGCAGGGCGCACCGGCCACGCCGGGCGACCAGCCGCAAGGCTGACCCACGCAACACCCGAACTAGCAGGCAATTCCATGGAATTCTTCCGGATCAAGCGCGACATCCCGTTCATGCGGCATGCGCTGGTGTTCAACGTCGTGTCGCTGCTGACCTTCCTGGCGGCGGTGTTCTTCCTCGCGACCCGCGGGCTGCACCTGTCGGTCGAGTTCACCGGCGGCACGCTGATCGAGACCGCCTATTCGCAGTCGGCCGACATCAACCGGGTGCGCGGCATCGTCGAAGGCCTGCAGCTGGGCGAGGCCCAGGTGCAGAACTTCGGCAGCGCGCGCGACGTGCTGATCCGCCTGCCGGTGCGGACGGACATCAAGCAGGACGTGGTCGTCGAGCGGGTGTTCGGTGCGCTGTGCAAGGCCGAGAACGGCACGGTGTCGACGCTGCAGTCGGTCAGCGACAAGGGCGAGGCCGTGTCGCGCCCGGTCTGCAAGGTCGGGGACGCGGAGCCGGTATCGCTGCGCCGCAACGAGTTCGTCGGCCCGCAGGTCGGTCGCGAACTGGCCGAGGACGGCGCCAAGGCGCTGGTCTTCGTGATCGCCGGGATCATGCTGTACCTCGCCTTCCGCTTCGAGTGGAAGTTCTCGGTCGCCGCGATCGTCGCCAACCTGCACGACGTGATCATCATCCTGGGCTTCTTCGCGTTCTTCCAGTGGGAGTTCAGCCTGTCGGTGCTGGCGGCCGTGCTCGCGGTGCTCGGCTACTCGGTCAACGAATCGGTCGTGATCTTCGACCGGATCCGCGAGGCCTTCCGCAAGTACCGCAAGATGACGACGCCCGAGGTCATCGACCACGCGATCACCAGCACGATGAGCCGCACCATCATCACGCACGGCAGCACCCAGATGATGGTGCTGTCGATGCTGATCTTCGGCGGCCAGACGCTGCACTACTTCGCCGTGGCGCTGACGATCGGCATCCTGTTCGGCATCTACTCGTCGGTTTTCGTGGCCGCCGCCATCGCGATGTGGCTGGGCGTGAAGCGTGAAGACCTGATGAAAGCGACGGTCAAAGAGACCGATCCGGACGATCCGAACGCCGGAGCGGTGGTGTAGAGTAAGGACTTCCCCCACTCGATCGCTATCCGACACCTTCATGGCGACCGCCGCCGATTCGTTGGCCCTGGCCGCCCAGGCGCGCCGCTCCTACGTCGAGCGGCTCCTCTACGGCGTGCCCGGCATCGTCCAGGCTGTCGAGGAAGGCGCCCGGTTGCTGGCCGCCCAGACGGCCGAGCACGGGATCCAGTACAAGCGCCGCGATGCGGCGGCCGATCTGCGCCGCGCCGCGCCGTTGTGGGTCAGCGGCATGACGACGGCGCTGCGTGCCTCGCTCGGCAACGGCATGGTGTCGGCATCGCGCCCCGGCGACCTGCCGCTGCCCGGTCGCGCGGCCAGCATGACGCTGGTCGACGACGACACCATCGAGGTCGAGATCCTCAGTTCGCGGCTGGCGCTGGCGATGATGGACAAGTCGTCGTGGGAGTTCACCGACCTGCGCTCGCGCATGTCGGCGATGGAACGCCGCGACGAACTCGACACCAACGACGTGCTGCGCCCCCATGTACTGGCCCGCATCGTCACCGCCGCCTGGCGCGGGGCCTCGCTCAACCATGACCTGTGGCGCACGCTGCAGGGCGTGATCCACGAGGAATTCGCGCATTTCGCCGAAGAGGCGTATCACGAGACCAACCGCTGGCTGGTGCAGAAGGGCGTGTTGCCCGACGTCGATCTGCGGCCGTTCATCCGGCGCACGCGCAATGGCCAGGGCGCTGCCGGCGGCGGTGGAGCCTCCGGCGGGCCGGCAACCGTCGCATCGCCGGCAGGCACCGGCTTCGGCCGCACCGGCGTCGGCGAGGAAACCCGCATGATGACCCGGGCCGGCGGCTTCGCCCGCGGGTCCGACCACGCCGAGGCGGTGCTCGGACGCCTGAACCGCCTGATCGGCCGGCAGCTCCCCGATTTCAGCCGCACGGCACCGATGAATTCGGCCTCGCCCGAGCTGCGGGCCGCGATCACGGACGCCCAGCAAGGCATCCAGCGGCGCCTCGGATCGGGCTCGCCCGATTCCCCGCGCACCTCGCCCGGCCAGGTCAGCACCCCGGCCCTGCTCGAGGAACTGCACCAGCGCAAGCAGGCGCTGAAGAAGGCCGCGTCGACGCCGGTCGAGCGCGCCACGATCGAGATCGTCGCGCTGCTGTTCCAGAGCATCCTGACCGAGGAGCGCATCCCTGCCGTCGTGCGGGTCTGGTTCGCCCGGCTGCAGATGCCGGTGCTGCGGGTGGCCGTCAGCGAGCCCGACTTCTTCGCGACCGTCGACCACCCGGCGCGCCGGCTGATCGATCGCATGGGGGCCTGCGTGATGGGCTTCGACTCCACCAGCCGCGCCGTCGGCGATGCGCTGGAGCGCGAGATCAAGCGCGTCGTGCAGGTCGTCGAGGCGTACCCGGATACCGGGCGCCGGGTGTTCCAGACCGTGCTGACCGAGTTCGAGAAGTTCCTCGAGAACTATTTCCAGAACGAGAACGAGGCGACCCGCAAGGGCGTCTCGCTGGCCCAGCAGGTCGAGCAGCGCGAGACGCTCGCGATCCAGTACACGATCGAGTTGCGCAAGATGCTCAACGAGGTGCCGGTGCAGGAAGGCGTGCGCGACTTCCTGTTCCAGGTCTGGGCCGACGTGATGGCGATGACCGCGGTGAAGAGCGGCGCGCAGGGCACCGAGACGAAGACGATGAAGCGCGCCGCGGCCGACCTGATCTGGTCGGCGAGCGCGAAGGTCTCCCGCGAGGAACGCGCCGAAGTGATCCGCCGCCTGCCGCCGCTGCTGAAGACGCTGCGCGAAGGCATGGACCACGCCGGCGTCTCGCCGGAGCGCCAGGACGAGCACATCCAGCGGCTGAACAACTCGCTCGCCGCGGCGTTCACCGCGAAGACGGCCGCGATCCCGCAGGAGCGGCTCGAGGAACTGATGGTCCGCCTCGAGACCCTCGAGGAAATGCTGCCGGAATCGGCCGATGTCGACATCGACGAGGCGATGGTGCTGGACCTGTCGGGCCACGAGAGCGCCGAGCTCGAGGTGGTCGGCGAAGGCGGCTCGATGCCGACGCCGGCGATGCTGACCTGGGCGCGCGAGCTGCAGGTCGGCGGCTGGTACATGCTCGACTACCGCAATCGCAACGAGGCCGTGCAGCTCGCCTGGCAGGGCCTGCGCCGCCAGCTGGCGCTGTTCGTGTCGCCGCATGGGCGCGGCATCCTGTTCCAGCAGCACCGCCTGGCGGCCTTCCTGCAGGCCGGCCTGCTGGTGCCGGCGCAGGATGAATCGCTGACCGTGCGGGCCACGCGCAGCGCGCTGGCCAAGCTCGATGTCGATCCGAGCCGGTTGTTGAACTGATCCCTCCCGGCCCGCCAACAAAAAAGCCACCGCGTCCGGTGGCTTTTTTGTTGGTGGAGTGAGTGGGCAGTCAGTGGATCAACCGATCCGCCTCGTCGACGAACAACTCGTCCAGGATCAGCGCATCGGGTTCTTCGCCCAGGCTCCAGAACACCATCAGCACGATGATCTTCAGGTCTTCGAGGTCGACCGGTCCGCCGGAAATCGCCGTCGCGCGATCGATGACCATCTCACGCATCGGCGGCGGCAGCACGCCGGCCGATTCGAGGAAGCTGACGAAGCCGATGGACGCCTCGCCCAGATGCTCCTGCTCGGTGGGTGTGTAGACGCGAAGGCTGTCGGCGCCCTGCTCGCCGCCGTACGACTGCGCTGCCGTCGCCAGGCCGTCGAGCCAGGACAGCGCCTCTTCGATCTCATCGGACTCGAAGCCCATCGCTGACAGCTTGCGTGTCAGTTGGGCGTGGTCCGGGCATGCGTCCGGCCGCCAGTAGTTTTCGTACAGGTAGACAAGCACGTCGAACATGAACCCACTATACCGCACGGTCACTGCTGCATGACTGGCAAAAAGCCCTGGGTCCGGGGTGGCTCAGGCGGCTGAAACCCTCTGAAACAGCTGGCCCGGAAGCCGGCTCACGCGGCCTTCCAATTCCAGCTCCAGCAGGCGGATGTTGAGCTGCTGCGCCGACCATCCGGTGCGTGCGACCAGCGCGTCCAGCGTGACGGGCTCGAAGCCGAGCGCCGCCATGACGGCATCGTCGGGGATGCTGCCGGAGTCAACGCCCACGTCGGCCTTCGCTCCAGCCGCCATCCCAATATCACCCGGGTGCTGGAGCTGGAACTCCTCGAGCACATCGGCCGCACTCTCGACCAGCTTGGCGCCCTGCTTGATGAGCCCGTGGCAGCCGCGAGACTGCGGCGAATGGATCGAGCCGGGAATCGCGAACACCTCGCGACCCGCCTCGCTGGCGAGCCGGGCGCTGATCAGCGACCCCGATTGCAGCGCCGCCTCGACGACCAGCGTGCCGCGCGACAGGCCGGCGATGATGCGGTTGCGCTGCGGGAAGTTGTGCGCGAGCGGCGGCATGCCCAGCGCGTATTCGCTCAGCATCAGCCCTTCGACGCCAATGCGTTTCGCCAGGGCGGCATGGCGTTTCGGGAAGACCTGGTCCAGGCCGGTGCCGACCACCGCGATGGTGCTCGACGGCCCCTGCAGCGCCCCTTCGTGGGCGGCGCCATCGATGCCCTGGGCCAGCCCCGACACCACGGTCATGCCGGCCTCGCCCAGCGCCTGGGCGAAGGCTTTTGCATTCGCGAGACCCTGGATCGTCGCCTGCCGGCTCCCGACGATGGCCACGCACGGGGCGGCCAGCAGCTCGATGCGCCCTTCGGCATAGAGCATCAGCGGCGGGTCGGCGGTCTGCAGCAGGGCGGCCGGGTAGCGAGGGTCGCCCAGCGTGACGATGCGGCGCGGCGCCTCGGCGGATGACGCCGCGAGCCAGCGGCGCGTCCTGTCCAGCAGGTCGGCAAGCCCGGCGGGCAGGTCCTCCAGCGCATCCGCGATGGCAGGCTCGACGACGTGCCGGCGAGCGGCTGAGCCGGCCTGCAGCACGGCCGCAGGTGACCCGAAGGCGGCCAGCAGCTTGCGAGCCGCCTCGCGCCCCATGCCGGGGGTTTCGACCACCCGAACCCAGTCCGCCCAATCATCGATCGGGACGGACTCGTGGAACGCGGGGGAAGCACCCATGCCGGTCGACCGACCGGCGACCGCTTGACAACGCTGCGGTCGCGATCAGCGGATGGCGATCAGGGTTGCGTGAAGCGGTCGCCGCGGCGGACCGGTTCCTGCACCGACAGGATCAGCGCATACGACATGCGGTCGAACACGCGGAAGACGAACAGGAAACCATGGCGCTCGTCCGGCAGCTTGATCGCCGGCGTGCCCTTCTCGGTCTTGTCGACGGTGCGCGGGCCGTCCTTCCACAGCGCCAGCACGTTGCCCTTCTCGAGCCCGTCGCGCGCGCCCTTGTTCAGCGACACGATCTGGTTCTGGCCGGCCGCCACGGCCTCGCCGTACACCGAGACGATCTGGCCGGTGATCGGCGACTGCGGCGCGCGCGGGATGTAGTTCTGGAATTCGCGCGGCGGAACCGGCGACAGCTTGTCGCCGACGCGCACTTCCTGGCGGATGCTGGTCAGCATGAAGGTGTCGGGAACGATGTCGTCGGCACGCGCGGTGCCGCTGGTGTCGCCCTGGCGGATCAGCTCGCCGGTGCCGAGGTAGAAGGCCTCGTAGCCCAGCACCTCGTTGGTGGTCGGGTCGCGCAGCGGCTGCGGCTCGCGGAAGAAGCGGAAGTTGCGCACGCCGCCCAGGTCGCCGCGCACATAGGCCTTGTCGCCACGCGCCAGCAGCACGCGGGCTTCCGGCGTCGCGACAACGCGCGGCGCCTTCGCGAGTTCGTTCTCGTCGACGATCACGGCCTCGTTCAGGAACGGCTCGATCAGGTTGAGTGCGATCGCCGGGATGCCGTCGCGCGACAGGTCGCCTTCGCGCACGCGCGGCGACAGCCTGACGACGCCGCCCTGCTCGCCGGAGCCGACGCGCAGGCGCGCACGGCCGTTGGCCTTGTCGAGGAACAGCACCTGGCCCGGGTAGATCAGGTGCGGGTTGCGGATCTGGTCGAGGTTCATGCCCCACAGCTCGGGCCAGCGCCACGGGCTGACCAGGAACATGCTGGAGATGCCCCACAACGTGTCGCCGCTCTTCACGGTGTACGAATCGGGCGCATTGGGGGACAGGTCAGACAGCGCGACGCCGGCTTCGGCCACCTGCTGCGCGGTGCTGCGCTGCTTGGGAGTGATCGGGTAGTTGCCGGCTTGTGCGTTCGCGGTCGCGGAACCGAAGCAGACGCCCAGCGCAACGGTGATGGCGGCAGCCCGGGGGAACGACAGGGCGATACGGTGGCTTCGGGTCATGAAGGTAAGTCTCCGGGCGCTCAGGCAGCACAATGCTGCGTTGTGCGGTTAACTGAACCGGGCCGCGGCACGATGCCTGCGGCTCAGCGAAAATCTTCATTCAGTTTCACAGATTCTGCCCCTAAACCCTTGATATCGCAACGAAATTGACTTCCGGACACACCTCGCGTGCGTCCTGTCACGCCGTCCGGCGTTGCGCGTTTCCCACATGGCCAAGCTCGTTATCCTCCGTTACCCCGATCCCCGCCTGCACACCGTGGCCAAGCCCGTCACGCAAGTGGACGCACGCATCCGACAGCTTGTCGACGACATGCTGGAGACCATGTACGAGGCCGACGGCGTCGGCCTGGCGGCGACGCAGGTCGACGTCCACGAACGCGTGATCGTGATCGATACCTCGGAACGCCGTGACGAACCGCACGTCCTGATCAACCCCGAGCTGACCGCGCTCAGTGAAGAGATGGTGACCGGCGACGAAGGCTGCCTGTCGGTGCCGCAGGTCTACGACAAGGTGCCGCGCCACGCCCGCGTCAGCGTGCGGGCGCTGAACCGCGCCGGCGAAAGCTACGAGTTCGACGCCGAAGGCCTGCTCGCGGTGTGCGTGCAGCACGAGATGGACCACCTGCTGGGCAAGGTGTTCGTCGAGTACCTGAGCTCGCTGAAGCGCGACCGCATCAAGACCAAGATGCTGAAGCGCACCCGCGACGAACAGCGTCCCTGAGCGGCCTGCCCCGATGCGCGTCGTCTTCGCCGGCACCCCTGAGTTCGCGCAGGTCGCACTGGCCCGCCTGCATGCCGCCCGCTTCGAGATCCCGCTGGTGCTGACCCAGCCGGACCGCCCGGCCGGCCGTGGCATGAAGCTGCAGCCGTCGCCGGTGAAGGCATTCGCCGAAAGCCATGGCATCGCGGTCGCGCAGYCGCGCAGCCTGCGCCTGGACGGCAAGTACCCCGACGATGCCGCCGCTGCCCGCACGGCGCTGCTGGCCGCCCGCCCCGACGTGATGGTCGTGGCCGCCTACGGACTGATCCTGCCGCAGTGGGTGCTCGACCTGCCGGCACGCGGCTGCCTGAACATCCATGCCTCGCTGCTGCCGCGCTGGCGCGGCGCGGCGCCGATCCACCGCGCGATCGAGGCCGGCGACACGCAGACCGGCATCACGA
>NZ_JBFUFP010000031.1:0-18625 GCF_056403375.1 Rhizobacter sp. P2_H2 | reverse complement strand
CCCCGACGCCGCGCAACCTCGGCGAACCGAGCCGCGACGCGGTGGTGGCGGCGCTGGCGCGGGCCGACGGCGTCGTCGCCCGCGCCGCCGTGGCCCTCGGGCTGTCGCGCCAGGCGCTGTACCGGCGCATGGACCGCTACGGGATCGCGGGTTGAGGCGCGGATGCGCTGGCTGAGCCTGCGCGCCCGCTTCCTGCTGGCGCTGGTCGTGGCCCTGGCGGCCGGTGCGGCGCTGCATGCCGCGGTGCTGGCGGCGCTCGCGCACTGGGGCGGCCACGCGGCGCTGCTGGTCGGCGTGGCCGCGCTGCTCGCGCTGCTGCTGGCGGCGTGGAGCTCGGCACGGCTGGTCGCGCCGTTGAAGCGCCTGCTGCGCTCGCTGGAGAGCGCGGTGCTCAGCTACCGCGACGGCGACTTCAGCGTCTCGATCAGCGACGACCACGGCGGCGAGCTCGGCGCGCTGGTGCAGCAGCACAACACGCTCGGCCATGCGCTGCGCGACCAGCGCCAGCACCTGGCGCAGCGCGAGCTGCTGCTCGACACTGTGGTGCAGAACACGCCGGTCGCGCTGGTGCTGACCGACCTGCGGCAGCGCGTGGCCTACGCCAACATCGCCGCGCGCCAGCTGCTGGGCGAAGGCCGCAGCCTGGAGGGCAGCGATTTCGCCGCGCTGCTCGCGACGCTGCCGCCGGCGCTCGCGCGGGCGGTCGAGGAGGGCACCGACGCGCTGTTCAGCGTCACGCTGGACGGCAGCGACGAGACCTTCCACCTGTCGCAGCGCCAGTTCCGGCTGCAGGGCCGGCCGCACCGGTTGCTGCTGTTCCGGCGCATGACGCGCGAGCTGTCGCGCCAGGAGGTCGCCACCTGGAAGCGCGTGATCCGCGTCATCAGCCACGAGCTGAACAACTCGCTGGCGCCGATCTCGTCGCTCGCGCACAGCGGTGCCGAGCTGGCGCGGCGCGGCGATGCGCAGCGGCTGCAGGAGGTGTTCGCGACCATCGGCGAGCGCTCGCGGCACCTGCACGGCTTCCTCGACGGCTACGCGCGCTTCGCGAAGCTGCCGGCGCCGCGGCCGGAGCGCGTCGACTGGGCGCCGTTCCTGGCCGCGCTGGCGGCGCAGTACCCGTTCGAGCGCCGCGGCGAGCTGCCGGCACGGGACGGGGTGTTCGATGCGGTGCAGGTCGAGCAGGCGTTGATCAACCTGCTGAAGAACGCGCACGAGGCCGGCGGGCCGGCCGAGGGCGTCACGCTGTCGATCGCGGACACCGGGGCGGAGATCCGCTTCGAGGTGGCCGATCGCGGCCCCGGCATGAGCGACACGGTGCTGGCGCAGGCCTTGCTGCCGTTCTATTCGACCAAGCGGGCCGGCACCGGGTTGGGATTGGCGCTGGCGCGCGAGATCGCCGAGGCGCATGGGGGGCGGATCGCGCTCGCGAACCGGCCCGACGGCGGGCTGCGGGTGGCGATCACGCTGCCTCGCAGCCCGGATGCCGATCCGGGTTGATTTCGACGGCTGCTCCCCGGATGGGCATCCGGGCTACTTCGTTCCGAACAACCTGTCCCCGGCATCCCCCAGCCCCGGCACGATGTAGCCGTGCTCGTCCAGCTGCCGGTCGATCGCCGCGGTGAACACCGGCACGTCCGGATGCGACGACTGGAAGTGCTTCAGGCCCTCCGGCGCCGCCAGCAGGCACACGAAGCGGATCGACTTCGGCCGCGTCTCCTTCAGCCGGTCGACCGCCGCGACCGCCGAGTTGCCGGTGGCCAGCATCGGGTCCAGCACGATCGCGTCGCGCTCGTGCATGTCGGCCGGCATCTTGAAGTAGTACTCCACCGCCACCAGCGTCTTCGGGTCGCGGTACAGCCCGATGTGGCCGATGCGCGCGCCCGGCACCACGTTCAGCATGCCGTCGAGGAAGCCGGCCCCGGCCCGCATGATGCTGACGAACACCGTCTTCTTGCCGTCGATCACCGGTGCCTGCATCGTCTCGAGCGGCGTCTCGATCTCGATCATCTGCGTCGGCATGTCGCGCGTGACCTCGTAGGCCATCAGCATGCTGATCTCGTTCAGCAGGCGCCGGAAACTGTTGGTGCTGCGGTCTTTCTGGCGCATCAGCGTGAGCTTGTGCTGGATCAGCGGATGGGTGACGTGGTGCACGGGTGCGGTCATGGGCTCTCCTCGGGGTTCGCCAGTTATATCGGCTCCGGCCGGAGCGAACCAGCATTTCGTCACGCCGCGCCGCGCCGCCGCGCTCAAGTCGCACGCCGGAACCGTCGAAAAAAAGGCGTTCCTCCGTCTGCCGAGCCCTGCATGTCCGTTCTTTCCTCGTTGCGCCGTCTTGCCTGCTGCCTGCTCGGGATGCTGCCCCTGCTGGCCGCCGCGCAGCCGCTGCGCATCGTCACCGAGGAGCTGCCGCCGTACAACATGACGCTGAACGGCCAGGTGACCGGGCTCGGCACCGAGGTCGTGCAGGCCGTGCTGAAGGAAGCCGGCTTCGCCGACACGCCGATCCAGGTGATGCCCTGGGCGCGTGCCTACGACATCGCGCTGAACCAGGAGAACGTGCTGATCTACTCGATCACCCGCACGCCGCAGCGCGAGAAACGCTTCAAGTGGGTCGGGGTGATCGCGCCGACGCGCTGGTACCTGTTCTCGCTGGGCGGACGCACGCTGCCGGTGAAGACGCTGGACGACGCGCGGCGCTACCAGACCGCCACCGTCAACGAAGACGCCGGCGAGCAGTACCTGGTCGACAAGGGCTTCCGGATCGGCCAGAACCTGCAGTCCAGCAACCGCTACGAGCTGAACTACGAGAAGCTGAAGGGCGGCCGCGTCGACCTGTGGATCGCCAACGAGCTGAACGCGACCTACCTGGTGCGCCAGGCCGGCGACGACCCCGCCCGCACCCTGCAGCGCGCGCTCGCCCTCACCGACCTCGGCAGCGAAGGCGGGCTCGACATGGCGTTCAGCCTGAAGACGCCGGATGCGCTGGTCGAGCGATTCCGCAAGGGGCTGGACGCGATCCGCCGCAACGGCACCTATGAGAGCCTCCAGCGCAAGTGGCTCTGACGGCGGGCCCGCCGGCTCGCTCGGCCGCCAGCTGGTGCTGGCGACGCTGCTGTTCGGCCTCGTCTTCACGCTGGCGGCGGTGGCGGTGCGCACCTGGTCGGCCTGGCAGGGCAACCTGGCGGCGATGACCGCCGAGCTGACGCTGATCGACGAGGTCTTCCAGCGCACGCTCGCCAAGGCCATCTGGGAGATGGACCGCGAAGCGCTGCAGACCCATGTGAGCGGCGTCGCGCAGGTGAGCCCGGTCGGCCGCGTCGAGCTGCGGCTGCTGCAGAACGGCCGCACCACCGAGGTGATGGCGCAGCGCCGCGAGGGTGCCGAAGCGTCGCATCGCGCGCCGGTGCTGCGCCGCAAGCTGAGCTACGAGCCCTACCCCGGCGCGGCCGAGATCGTCGGCGAGCTGACGCTCGAAGGCGACGAGCGCGTGCTGTGGGAGCGCCTGCGCGGCGAGCTGGCCGGCATCGTGCTGACCCAGCTGATCCAGTCGCTGCTGCTGGCGGGCCTGGTGATGTGGGTGTTCAACCGCACCGTCACCGTGCACGTGCGGCGCGTCGCGCGCCACCTCGACGAGCTGACGCCGCAGACGCTGGACCGCACGCTGCGCCTCGAGCGCAAGCCCGGTCCGCGCGACGAGCTGAGCCTGCTCGAATCGGGCGTCAACCAGCTGCAGGGCAACCTGTCGGACTACCTCGCGCGCCAGCGCCGCGACGAGCTCGACCTCGCGGCCCACCGCGACCGGCTGGCCGAGCTGGTCGACGAGCAGACCGCCGAGCTGCGCGCCGCCAACGCGCAGCTGCAGGCGCTGTCGCGCAGCGACCCGCTGACGGGCCTCGCGAACCGGCGCCATTTCGACGAGGTGAAGGACGTCGAGTTCCGCCGCGCGCAGCGCCTCGGCCAGCCGCTGTCGGTGCTGCTGTGCGACGTGGATTTCTTCAAGCGCTACAACGACACCTACGGCCATGCACTCGGCGACGACTGCCTGCGCCTGATCGCGCAGACGCTGCGCGAGACCTTCGGCCGCGCCGGCGAGCTGGCCGCGCGCATCGGCGGCGAGGAGTTCGCGGTGCTGCTGCCGGCGGTCGACGCCGTGCAGGCGCAGGCCGCGGCCGAGCGGTTGCGCGAGGCGCTGGCCGAGCGCGACATCCCGCACAGCGCGTCGCAGGTCGCGCCGCGCGTCACGCTGAGCATCGGCGTCGCGCAGTTCGACGCCGACACGATGGACCGCTTCGAGGCGCTGCTGCACCGCGCCGACCAGGCGCTGTACCGCGCCAAACGACAGGGCCGCGACCGCGTGGCCGCCTGAACCGCAGGAGGACGACGATGCGCCTTGCTTTCCGTCTTGCCCATGGCGTGCACGCGCTGGTGTTCGCGCTGGCATCGGCCTGCGCCGGCAGCGCCGCGCAGGCGCAGGCCATCCGCGGCGTCACCGAGGAGTCCGGCTTCACCTGGCTGAGCGCCGGCCGCGTGAGCGGGCCGGCCAGCGAGGTGGTGGCCGCGACGATGCAGCGCGCCGGCTTCACCGACTACCGCGCCGGCATCTACCCCTGGGCGCGCGCCTACGACATGGCGCTGCAGGAGCCGAACGTGCTGATCTTCATGATCGCGCGCACGCCGCAGCGCGAGGACAAGTTCAAGTGGGCCGGCGAGTTCATGCGCATCGACTACCACCTGTACAAGCTGCGCACCGACACTGAGGTGGTGGTGCGCACGCTGCAGGATGCCAAGGCCTACAGCGTCGGCGTGCTGCGCGGCGACGTGCGCGAGCAGTACCTGCAGTCGCAGGGTTTCAAGCGGCTGGTGGTGTCGGCGCAGAACGGCGACAACTTCCGCAAGCTGCTGCACCGCCAGGTGCAGCTGGTGCCGATGCCCGAGCGCGACGTGCAGCAGCAGTGCGAGGAGTCGCACATCGATTGCGCGACGATGCTGGAGAAGGTCTACACGCTGGACGGGTTGTCGACCGGGCTGTTCATGGCCTACGGCCGCGCGACGCCCGACGAGGTGGTGGCGCGCACGCGCGCGGCGTTCGAGAAGCTGAAGGCCGACGGCACGCTGGCGCGGCTGATGGGCACGCCGGCGCGCTGAATTCAGTGGTCGGTGCCCGGCTGCGCGAGCAACTCGCCGACGGCATTCAGCACGCGCGGGTTCCACACCATGCCGATGTGGCTGCTGTCGACATCGAGGTCGCGCACCAGGCCGCTGGCGTGCTCCTGCGGGCCGTGGACGCAGGTCTGCCACGCGACGATGCCGTCGTTGCGGCTGTAGATCGACGCGGTGGGCACCGGCGGCGGCGTGCGCAGGCGGCGGCTCATGGCCGGGTCGAGCCGGGCCGGCGCGCCGTTCAGCAGCCGGTACAGCCAGCCGACGTGGCTGTGGTCGGCCTCGGCGTTGAACGGTGTGCCGATCGTGATGACGCGGCGCACCTGCGGCGCGAGCAGCTTGCCGAGTTCGCGGGCGTAGAGGCCGCCGAGGCTCCAGCCAACCAGCGTCGCGCGGCCGGCGTGGGGTTTCAGCAGCGCCTGGACATGGTCGGCAAGCTCGGCCATCCAGGCATCGACGTCGCCGCGCGGGCCGACGTTCAGGCCGCGGCCCCAGTCGAAGGCGGCGTAGCCGAGGGCGCTGCAGTGTTCACGCAGCGTCGCGACCGCGCTGCCGTCGGCGGCGAGGCCCGGGAAGATGACGACCGGGTGGCCGTCGCCGGACTGCACTTTCGAGAAGCCGCGGCGCAGGCGGTGCGAGGCCAGTTCGATGGCGGCGCGCCACGGTTCGCTGACCAGCAGCCCGAGGGCCGGGCGGGAGATCGGTGCCAGGCCCAGCGCGGCGGACGGCGAGCAGGTGTCGGTGCTGGGACCCATGGGGCGCTCCTGAGATTCGTTGCCCCCAGGCTAGGGCCGTGGCCCGGTGGTGCCTATCGGGCAAAAGAGGCAATCCGTGTAGGACTTCGGGGAAGTGCCGTGCAGGCGTCCCGGCAGCCCGCGTCAGCCGAGCCCGTAGCGGGACCACCAGCCGAGCTGCCGGTTCATCCCCGCGGGCAGCGTGATGCGCAGCTGCTCGTGCCCGCTGCGCTGCGTGACGTAGGCGATGAAGTCGCCGATCAGGTCCGGGGGCAGCTGGCGCACCGCGGCACGGTCGCAGCGTGACAGGTCGAGGTGTCCGTCGAGCGTGTCGAGCCAGCGGCGCAGCGCGTACACGACGCTGTCGGCATCGGGCACGTGGCGAACGAACTCCTCGTCCAGCCGGTGCAGCAGGCGCTCCTTCGGCGTGCGCGGCGCGGACGCTCGGCCTGCAGGGCGTTCGCGCGGGCCGCGGCCGTCCCACAGCGAACGCCACCAGGTGATCCACAGGTAATCGCGCCAGCCGCTCATGCGCGCTTGAGTAACCGCCGGGCGCGGACGGTTCCATGGCCAGCGGAGTTTTTTCGTCCGTCCCCCGGGTCTGCGTCAGCCGGTTTCCTGCCGATCGGCGTCGCTGCGCTGGCGCAGCCACTGGTCGATGCATTTCTGCAGCGCCACCGGATCGGCCGGTTTCACGAAATGGTGGTCGAAGCCGGCCGCTTCGGCCCGCCGGCGGTCTTCCTGCTGGCCGTAGCCGGTCAGCGCGAKCAGCAGCGCGCTGCGCGTGCCGTCCATCGTGCGCAGGCGCAGGGCGACCTCGTAGCCGTCGAGGATCGGCAGCCCGATGTCGAGCACCACCACCTCGGGGCCGAAGCTCTCGGCCACCGCCAGCGCCTCGCGGCCGTCGGCGGCGGTGCGAACCTCGTGGCCGCCCAGTGCGAGCAGGTCGGCCACGCTGTGCGCCGCGTCATGGTTGTCGTCGACCACCAGCACGCGTGCCGGCTGTGGCGCCCCGGGCTCGTGCACGGCGCTGCCGGCCTCGCCGGAGCGCACCAGCCCGATGCAGGGCAGCCGCAGCGTGAACACCGCGCCGCGGCCGATGCCGTCGCTCGTCGCCTCCAGGCTGCCGCCGTGCATCTGCGCGAGGCGCTGCGCGAGCGTCAGCCCGACGCCCAGCCCGCCCTGGGCCCGGTCCAGCGTGCGCGAGCCCTGCGTGAACAGGTCGAAGATGCGCGGCAGCAGCTGCGCATCGATGCCGATGCCCTGGTCGCGCACGTGGATCACCGCGCCCTGCTCGGTGGTGCTGGCCTCGAGCGAGATGCGCGTGCCCTTCTCGCTGTACTTCGATGCGTTGTTCAGCAGGTTCGACACGATCTGCGCGAGCCGCGCGAAATCGCCGTGCAGCCACATCGGCTCGGCCAGCGGCAGCACCTGCAGCCGCTGCTCGCGGGYGTCGATCAGCGGCTGCGCGGTCTCGACGCTCTGCGTGATCACCGCGTTCAGGTCGACCTTCTCGCGGCTCAGCACGATCTTGCCCTGGCTGATGCGGGCGACGTCCAGCAGCTCCTCGATCAGCCGCGTCATCTGCTTGAGCTGGCGCACCATGATGTCGGTGGCCCAGCCGAACTTCGGATCCGGCGGCGCGATGCGGCGGATCACCTCCAGCGCGGTGCGGATCGGCGCCAGCGGGTTGCGCAGCTCGTGCGACAGCATCGCGAGGAACTCGTCCTTGCGCCGCCCGGCCTCCTGCAGCTGCATCTCGGCGGCGCGCCGCTCGACGATCTCGCCCTGCAGGCTGCCGTAGAGGATGGCGTTCTCCAGCGCGGCCGCGGCGCGTGCCGCGAGGTCGTCGAGCACGCGCCAGTCGGGTCGCTGCGCCGCATCGTCGGTCGCCACCAGCAGTGCGCCGAGCAGGCGGTCGCCGTTGACCAGCGGCAGCGCCTGCACCGCCTGCCACGGCACCGCCCGCGCACGGCCCGGGCCGAAGGCGTCGGGCGCCAGGGCGGCGAGGTCGTTCGCGGCCAGCGCGACGCTGCGGCGTTCGGCCAGCGCCTGGCGCAGCGCCGTGGCGAGCGGCGGCGCGAGGTCCATCAGCATGCGGTTCGCCGTGGTGTTGCCATGGACCCCCGCCGACGCCGTCACCAGCCGCTGGCGCGGCCCCGGCTCGTCGCCGGGCAGCACGACGGCGGCGGTCGCCATCGCCGGCACCAGCAGCTCGGCCAGCGCCTGCACGCAGACCTCGGCCTGCAGCGAACCGCTGAGCACCCGGCTCGCATCGGCCAGGAAGGCGGAGCGGCGGTCGTTGTCCTCGGCGACGCGGCGCGCGGCCTCGGCGGCGGCCACCGCCACGTGCGCATCGGCCTGCTCGCGGATCTGCCGCTGCATCGCGAACAGCCGCACGAACACCCGCACCTTGCTGCGCAGGATGTGCGGCACCACCGGCGACTGGATGTAGTCGACCGCGCCCAGCGCATAGCCGCGCTCGGTCTGCATCTCGTCGGCGTACGAGGTGATGAAGATGATCGGCGTGTCGACCGAGCGCTTGTACTGCCGGATCAGCGCGGCGGTCTCGAAGCCGTCGATGTCGGGCATGTTGACGTCGAGCAGGATCACCGCGAACTCGCGCTGCAGCACCTCGCGCAGCGCCTCGCGGCCCGATCGCACGAACACCAGGTTCTGGCCGAGCTCCTCGAGCACGGTGCCGAACACCAGCAGCTTCTCCGGCAGGTCGTCCACCACCAGGATGTTGACCCGGGTGATGTCAGCCCCTCGGTCGCCGGGTACGTCGACCGGTCCCCCGAGGGGACCCGGGCCGGCTTGGGAGCGGCCCGGCGCTCGGCCCGGTTCTGCGGCAGTGCTCATTTGCTGAGCCAGCCGCGCAGCACGACCAGCAGGTAGGCGGTATCGACCGGCTTCGACAGGTAGTCCCAGGCCCCGGCGTCGATGCACTTCTCGCGGTCGCCCTTCATCGCCTTGGCCGTCACCGCGATCAGCGGCAGCTCCTTGCCGCGCGGCAGCCGGCGCATCTGGCGCATCGTCTCCATGCCGTCCATCTCCGGCATCATGATGTCCATCAGCACGATGTCGATGCTCGGGTCGGTCTCCACCAGCCGGATCGCATCGCGGCCGTTCTCGGCCGAGACGATCACCATGCCGTGGTTGTCCAGCACCGTCGCCAGCGCGAAGATGTTGCGCATGTCGTCGTCGACGATCAGCACCTTGCGGCCGTGCAGCCGGCGGTCGGCGTCATGCAGCTCGCGCGCCGAGCGGCGTTCTTCTTCCGACATCGTCGCCTCGCCACGGTGCAGGAAGAACGCCGACGCATCGAGCATGCGCTCCAGCGTGTCGGCGCGGCGCAGCGCGAACGCACTGTGGCCGCGCTCCCAGCTGACGCACACCGCCGGGTCGCGGCTGGCCAGCACGATCGGCAGCTGGCGCGCGAGCGGCCGCGATTCGAGCGACTCGATGACATCCTCGGGCCCGAAGTCGGCCACGCTGCCGTCGGTGATCAGGCAGTCGATGCTGCCGTGCGCGATGCGCTCGCGCGCTTCGTCGACACGGCCGGCCTGCACGATGTCGGTCTCGGTGTCGAGCGCGTCCAGGAAGGCGGCGCGCGCCGGCGTGTCGGCCATCATCACCAGCAGCCGCTTGCGGCGCCGCTCGGCGAACTCGTGCAGGTGGCCGAGCGCCTCTTCGACCTCGTCGACCGACTGCAGCGGCTTCGTCAGGAAGCCCACCGCGCCCGAGCGCAGCGCGCGTTCGCGCGAGTCGTCGGTCGACACCACGCACACCGGGATGTGGCGCGTCGTCAGGTCGGACTTCAGCCGCTCCAGGATGCGCCAGCCTTCCATGTCGGGCAGGAAGATGTCGAGCGTGATGACGGCCGGCTGGAAGTCGCGCGTCAGCGCGAGCGCGGTGGCGCCGCTGGTGCTGACCAGCCCCTTGAAGCCGACGCGGCGCGCCGCCTGCAGCAGCACGTCGGCGAAGGCCAGGTCGTTCTCGACGATCAGCAGCACCTTGTCGCCGAGCAGGATGTCGGCGCGGTCGTCATCGGCGGCGTTGTCGGCCAGCTCGTCGGAATCGCTGCCCTCGTTCGCCGGCAGCGGCGCCTCGGCGCGAACCCGCTCCAGCACCGGCAGCGCCTCGGCGATCACCACCGGCGGCGCGTTGCGGCCGTGGCGCAGGCTGCGCGTGGCGCTGTAGCTCTGCGGCAGGTACAGCGTGAAGGTGCTGCCCTCGGCCGGCGCGCTGACCAGCCGGATCTCGCCGCCCAGCAGCCGCGCCAGCTCGCGGCTGATCGCGAGGCCCAGGCCCGTGCCGCCGTACTTGCGCGAGGTCGAGCCGTCGGCCTGCTGGAAGGCCTCGAAGATGATCTGCTGCTTGTCCGGCGAGATGCCGATGCCGGTGTCCGACACCGAGAACGCGATCACCTGCGATGCGCGGTTCAGGTCTTCGTTGTCGCGCGACCAGCCGCGGTCCACCACCTCCATCGTCAGCCGCACCGCGCCCTGGTGCGTGAACTTGAACGCGTTCGACAGCAGGTTCTTGATGATCTGCTGCAGCCGCTTCACGTCGGTGACGATGGTCTTCGGCAGCGGTGCGATCCGCACCGGCGCGCCGATCTCGAACGCGACGTGGCGCGATTCGGCGACGTGGCGGAAGCTGCGGTCCACCGAGCGCTGCAGGTCTTCGAGCCGCAGCTCCGAGACATCCACCGCGACCGTGCCCGACTCGATCTTCGACAGGTCGAGGATGTCGTTGATCAGCATCAGCAGGTCGTTGCCCGACAGGTGGATGGTCTTGGCGAACTCCACCTGGCGCGGCGTCAGGTTGCCGTCGCTGTTCTTGCACAGCTGGTCGGACAGGATCAGCAGGCTGTTCAGCGGCGTGCGCAGCTCGTGCGACATGTTGGCCAGGAACTCCGACTTGTACTTCGAGGTCAGCGCGAGCTGCTCGGCCTTCTCTTCCAGCGCCTGCCGGGCCTGCTCCACTTCCTGGTTCTTGCGCTCCACTTCCTGGTTCTGGTGCACCAGCAGCCGCGCCTTCTCCTGCAGCTCCTCGTTGGTCTGCTGCAGCTCCTGCTGGCGGCTCTGCAGCTCCTCGGCCAGCGACTGCGACTGCGTCAGCAGGTCTTCGGTGCGCATGTTCGCGCTGATCGTGTTGATCACGATGCCGATCGATTCGGTCAGCTGGTCGAGGAAGGCCTGGTGCGCCGGGTTGAAGCGCTCCAGCGAGGCCAGCTCCAGCACGCCGCGCACCTCGCCCTCGAAGACGATCGGCAGCACCAGGATGTCGAGCGCCGCGCCTTCGCTCAGCCCGGTGGCGATGCGGAACGCGCTGCCCGGCACGTTGGTCACCAGGATCTTGGTCTTCTCGACCGCGCACTGGCCGACCAGGCCCTGGCCGAGGTCGACCTCCTTGCCGTGCGAGGCCTGGCCGCCCGAGGCGTAGCTGCCGAACAGCTTCAGGCGCGGGCCCAGGCCGCCGCTGCCGGTCAGCACGTAGAACTCGGCCTGCTGCGCGCCGACCACCGGCGCCAGTTCGGACAGGATCAGCTGGCCCACCGTCAGCAGGTCCTTCTGGCCCTGCAGCATGCGGCTGAACTTCGCGAGGTTGGTCTTCAGCCAGTCCTGCTCGGTGTTCTTCTGCGTGGTGTCCTTCAGGTTGCGGATCATCTCGTTGATGGTGTCCTTCAGCGCGGCCACCTCGCCCTGCGCCTCCACCGTGATCGAGCGCGTCAGGTCGCCCTGCGTCACCGCGGTCGCCACCTCGGCGATCGCGCGCACCTGCGTGGTCAGGTTGGCGGCGAGCTGGTTGACGTTCTCGGTGAGGCCCTTCCAGGTGCCGGCCGCGCCGGGCACCTTGGCCTGGCCGCCGAGCTTGCCCTCGACGCCGACCTCGCGCGCCACCGTGGTCACCTGGTCGGCGAAGGTCGCGAGCGTCTCGGTCATGCTGTTGATGGTCTCGGCCAGCGCGGCGATCTCGCCCTTGGCCTCCACCGTCAGCTTCTGCTGCAGGTCGCCGTTGGCCACCGCGGTCACCACCTTCGCGATGCCGCGCACCTGGCCGGTCAGGTTGCCGGCCATGAAGTTCACGTTGTCGGTCAGGTCCTTCCAGGTGCCCGACACGTCGCGCACCTGCGCCTGGCCGCCCAGCCGGCCTTCGGTGCCGACCTCGCGCGCCACCCGCGTCACCTCGGCGGCGAAGGAGGACAGCTGGTCGACCATCGTGTTGATGGTGGCCTTCAGCTCCAGGATCTCGCCCTTCACGTCGACGGTGATCTTCTTCGACAGGTCGCCGGCGGCCACCGCCTTGGTCACGTCGGCGATGTTGCGCACCTGGCTGGTCAGGTTCGACGCCATCAGGTTCACCGAGTCGGTCAGGTCCTTCCAGGTGCCGGCCACGCCCTGCACGTCGGCCTGCCCGCCCAGCTTGCCTTCGGTGCCCACTTCGCGCGCCACGCGCGTCACCTCGGCGGCGAACGATCGCAGCTGGTCGACCATCGTGTTGATGGTGTTCTTCAGCTCCGAGATCTCGCCCTTCACGTCGACGGTGATCTTCTTCGACAGGTCGCCGGCGGCCACCGCGGTCGTCACCTCGGCGATGTTGCGCACCTGGCTGGTCAGGTTGCCGGCCATGAAGTTCACCGACTCGGTCAGGTCCTTCCAGGTGCCGGCCACGCCCTGCACGTCGGCCTGGCCGCCCAGGATGCCTTCGGTGCCCACCTCGCGCGCGACGCGCGTCACCTCGGCGGCGAACGATCGCAGCTGGTCGACCATCGTGTTGACGGTGTTCTTCAGCTCCAGGATCTCGCCCTTCACGTCGACGGTGATCTTCTTCGAGAGGTCGCCGGCGGCCACCGCCTTCGTCACGTCGGCGATGTTGCGCACCTGGCTGGTCAGGTTGCCGGCCATCGAGTTGACCGAATCGGTCAGGTCCTTCCAGGTGCCCGAGACGCCTTCCACCCGTGCCTGGCCGCCGAGCGAGCCTTCGGTGCCGACTTCGCGTGCCACCCGCGTCACTTCGGAGGCGAACGATCGCAGCTGGTCGACCATCGTGTTGATGGTGTTCTTCAGCGTCAGGAACTCGCCCTTCACGTCGACGTCGATCTTCTTCGACAGGTCGCCCTTCGCGACGGCGGTCGTCACGTCGGCGATGTTGCGCACCTGGTCGGTCAGGTTGCCGGCCATCGAGTTGACCGAATCGGTCAGGTCCTTCCAGGTGCCGGCCACGCCCTTCACCTTGGCCTGGCCGCCCAGCATGCCCTCGGTGCCGACCTCGCGCGCCACGCGCGTCACCTCGGCCGAGAAGTTGCCGAGCTGCTCCACCATCTTGTTGATGGTCTTCGCGGTGCGCAGGAACTCGCCCTCGAGCTCGCGGCCCTCGACCTCCAGCGCCATGCTCTTGCTCAGGTCGCCCTGCGCCACCGCGCCGATCACCCGCGCCACCTCGCTGGTCGGGTGCACCAGGTCGTCGATCAGCGCATTGATCGAGTCGATCGAGGCGCCCCAGAAGCCGCGCGTCTCGCTGAGCACCGCGCGCTGCTTCAGCTTGCCTTCCTTGCCGACCACCTGGCGCAGCCGGCCGAGCTCGTCGGCCATCGCGGCGTTCTGCTCGACCAGGTCGTTGAAGACGTCGGCCACCTTGCCGGGCAGGCCCTCCCAGTGCAGCGGCAGGCGCACGCTGGCGTCGCCGCGCCGCAGCTGCGTCAGCGCGGCGAGCAGGGTGGCCATCTCGCGCTCCGGCGTCGCGATTTCGTTGAGTTCGATCACGTTCATGACAGGGCTTTCCAGACAGATTGAAGCCGACGAGAGCAGGATGGTGGAGTCGATCTTGGCCCATCGCATGTCTTTTTGCATGCGTGGCGTGCGCGCGGTCCTGCAGACTAGCGCTGCATCGTCGCAAGCTTGTGACGGACGGTACCGTCTGCGCTTGTAGGATGGGGACTACATTGAACGCGCCGCGCCCCGGAGACCCGCGAATCTGCTGGGTTGGCGAGTCCCCACCCATCCGATTCCATGGCCTGCCGGCGGGTCCAGGCACCCGCCGCGGCAGCGTAGACTTTTTCACCATGGCACCCGCTGGAGGACCCGATTTGCAAGACGTGACCGTGCTCTACGTCGAAGACAACGACGACCTGCGCCTGAGCATCTCGATGCTGATGGAGCAGCCCGGGCGCACGCTGACCGCATGCGCCAACGGCGAAGAGGCGCTGGCGCTGTGCGCCGCGAACGAGTACGACATCGTCGTCACCGACGTCAGCCTGCCCGGCATCTCCGGCACCGACTTCGCGAAGCAGCTGCTCGCGAAGCAGCCCGAGCGCTGGGTGGTGCTGTGCTCGGGCTACGAGTTCGGCGAGTGGGTGCGGCAATTCGGCCCGAACGTGCGCGCGCTGCGCAAGCCGTTCGAGCCCGAGGAGCTCGAGGAACTGATGGACGAGATCAGTGCCGCGGTCAGGACCCGTGGTTGACGACATCGCCGAGAAGAGAAGGACCTGCATGAAGACATCGCATCCCCAGGATTGCGCCGACCGGCTGCTGCCGAAGGCCCCGACCGGCATCGCCGGCCTGGACGAGATCACCACAGGCGGCCTGCCGCGCGGCCGCCCGACGCTGGTGTGCGGCGCCGCCGGCTGCGGCAAGACGCTGCTGGCGGCCGAGTTCCTGGTGAACGGTGCGCTGCAGTACGGCGAGCCGGGCGTGTTCATGAGCTTCGAGGAAAGCAACGACGACCTGGTCGCCAACATGCGCTCGCTCGGCCACGACCTGGACGTGCTGCAGGCCGAAGGCAGGCTCGCGATCGACCAGGTGAAGATCGAGCGCAGCGAGATCGAGGAGACCGGCGAGTACGACCTGGAGGGCATGTTCATCCGGCTCGACCATGCGATCCGCCGCATCGGCGCGAAGCGCGTGGTGCTCGACACCATCGAGGCGCTGTTCTCCGGCCTGCCGAACCAGGCGCTGCTGCGTGCCGAGCTGCGCCGGTTGTTCCACTGGCTGAAGGACCGCGGCATGACGGCCATCGTCACCGGCGAGCGCGGCGAGAACACGCTGACCCGCTACGGCCTCGAGGAGTACGTGGCCGACTGCGTGCTGCTGCTCGACCACCGCATCGTCGACCAGGTCTCCACGCGCCGGCTGCGCGTCGTCAAGTACCGCGGTTCGGCGCACGGCACCAACGAGTACCCGTTCCTGATCGGCGCGCGCGGCCTGTCGGTGCTGCCGATCACCTCGCTGCGGCTGGACCACCAGGCCAGCGGCGAGCGCGTCTCCACCGGCGTGCGCGGGCTCGACGAGATGCTCGGCAAGCGCGGCGTGTTCCGCGGCAGCAGCGTGCTGCTCTCGGGCAYGGCGGGCACCGGCAAGAGCAGCGTCGGCGCGAGCTTCGTCGATGCGGTGTGCGCGCGCGGCGAGAAGGCGGTGCTGTTCGYGTACGAGGAGTCCGAGAGCCAGCTGATCCGCAACATGAAGTCGATCGGCATCGACCTCGGCCGCTGGAAGGCGCAGGGCCTGCTGGAGATCCATGCGTCGCGGCCGACGCTGCACGGGCTGGAGCAGCACCTGGTGTCGATGTACGACATCGTCAAGGCATCGAAGCCCGACGCGGTCGTGATCGACCCGATCAGCAACCTCGTGATGAGCCAGGCCGACAGCTCGCTGCAGGCCACGCTGATCCGGTTGATCGATTTCCTGAAGCAGCAGGGCGTGACCTCGCTGTTCACGACGCTGACGCACGGCCCGGCCACCGAGGTGTTCGACAGCTCCGGCGTCGGCGTCTCGTCGCTGATGGACACCTGGATCGTGCTGGCGAACCTCGAGTTCAACGGCGAGCGCACGCGCACGCTGCAGGTCGTCAAGTCGCGCGGCATGCCGCATTCGAACCAGGTGCGCGAGTTCCTGCTCAGCGACCACGGCGTCGAGCTGGTCGACGTGTTCGTGTCCGACCAGCGCGTGCTGACCGGCTCGACGCGCAAGCTGCGCGAGGCGCAGGAGGGGCGAGGATGAGCGCGACGCGTGCCACCGGCGCCACCCACCCCGAGTGGCAACTCAAGCTGTACGTGGCGGGGCATACTGCCAAGTCCATGGCGGCCCTCGACAACCTCAAGCACATCTGCGAGACCCACCTCGCGGGCCGCTACTCGATCGAGGTGGTCGACCTGCTGGTCAACCCGCAGCTGGCCGCCGGCGACCAGATCCTCGCGGTGCCGACGCTGGTGCGCAAGGTGCCGGAGCCGATGCGCAAGATCATCGGCGACCTGTCGAACGAAGAGCGCGTGCTGGTCGGCCTCGACGTGCGGCCCTACGTGCCGTCTTCGGCACGAGCGCGATGACGCTGGACGACCGCCTGCCGGACCTCGTCGACCTGCGGCTCTATGTCACGGGGGCGACGCCGGCCTCGGCGCGGGCGGTCGTCAATGCGCGGCGCTTCTGCGAGACCCACCTGGCCGGCCGCTACCGGCTGGAGGTGCTCGACATCGGCGAGCACGTCGAACAGGCGGCCGCCGACCAGATCGTCGCGGCGCCGACGCTGATCCGCCTGGCGCCGCTGCCGCTGCGCCGTTTCATCGGCGACCTGTCCGACGACGAGCGGCTGCGCCGTTCGCTGGATCCGCTGCACCCGCTGCCGGCGGCGGGAGCGGGAGAATGACGGCGGACCGGCTGCAGCGTGCGCTCGTCGACAACGAAGGGCTGCGGGCGCGCCTGGAGGAGGCCGAAGACACGCTGCGGGCGATCCGCAACGGCGACGTCGACGCGATCGTCGTCGGCCGCGACATCTACACGCTCGACACCGCGAATGCCGCCGACAACAAGCTGCGCCGCGCGGTGCTGTCGCAGATGGAAGACGCCGTGCTCGCGTTCGACGACGGCGGGCACCTGATCTTCATGAACGCTGCCGCCGAGCGGCAGTACGGCCAGAGCGCCTCGGCGCTGCTCGGCCGCGGCCACGACGAGCTCTACCGCGAGGTCTGGCCCGACGAGGCGCTGCGCGAGAGCTGCCGCCGCGAGCTGCTCGACACCGGCAGCTACCGCGCCCGCCTGCTGCACGTGAAGCGCAACGGCGAGGCCCTCCACGTCGAATGCACCGTGTCGCGCCTGCGCGGCGCCCAGGGCGAGCCGATGGGCCGGCTGTGCGTGATCCGCGACGTGAGCGCGCGCCTGGCGGCCGAGCAGACGCTGATGGTCGCCTCGCTCGCGCTGGCGCGCCGCGAGCGCGAGTTCGCGACGCTGGTCGAGAACTCGCCCGACATCTTTGCGCGCATCGACCGCGAGCTGCGCCATGTCTACGTGAGCCCGGTCGTGCAGCGTCATCTCGGCATCACGCCGTCGACCATGCTGGGCAAGACCTTCGGCGAGCTCGGGCTGCCGGCGGCGCTGTGCGCGCAATGGAACGGTGCGCTGAAGGAGGTGTTCGCCACCGGCCGGCTGGTGCGGCTGAACTACGCGATGAACAGCGCTGCACAGGGCGAACGCTTCTTCAACGCGCGCCTGATGCCGGAGTTCGGCGACGACGGCAGCGTCGAGTCGGTGCTGGTGATCGCCTCCGACGTGACCGAGCAGGCGCAGATCGACGCCGCGTTCCACGAGAGCCAGGCGCGGCTGCAGTTCACGCTCGACTCGGCGCGCATCGGCGAGTGGGAACTCGACATCGCGAGCGACACCGCGCGCACCTCGCTGCGCCACGACCGCTGCTTCGGCTATGACGAGCCGGTGGGCCAATGGGGCAGCCGGGTGATGTTGTCGCATGTGCACCCGGCCGACCGCGATCGCATCGCGGCGCTGTTCCAGACCAGCGAGGCGACGCAGCAGGACCTGCACTTCGAGGCCCGCGTGCTGTGGCCCGACGGCTCGCTGCACTGGATCGAGGCGCACGGCGTGTTCTATGGCATCGAGGGCGATGCCCGAAGCAGCAGCCGGCGGCTGCTGGGCATCGTCGCCGACATCACCGACCGCAAGCTGGCCGAGGCCGCGCTGCACGACAACGACCGCCGCAAGGACGAGTTCCTCGCGACGCTGGCGCACGAGCTGCGCAACCCGCTGGCGCCGATCCGCAATGCGCTGGAGATCATGCAGCGCAGCCCGGGGCCGGTGGCGCAGGCGCATGCGCGCGATGTGATCGAGCGGCAGCTCGGGCAGATGGTGCACCTGGTCGACGACCTGCTGGACGTGAGCCGCATCAGCCAGGGCAAGCTCGAACTGCGCCGCACGCGCGTCGACCTGGCCGAGGTGCTGAAGACGGCGGTCGAGACCAGCCGGCCGCTGGTCGACGCGGGCCGGCACCAGTTGCGCGTGCAGCTGCCTCCGGCCGGCGAGCTGTGCGTCGACGGCGACACCACGCGGCTGTGCCAGATCGTCGCGAACCTGCTGAACAACGCCGCGAAGTACACGCCCGAGGGCGGCTCGATCGAACTCGGCGCGTGGCGCGAGGAAGGCCGCACCGATCCGGAGAACGGCGAGGCGGTGATCTCGGTGCAGGACTCCGGCGTCGGCCTCTCGCACGACATGCTGCCGCGGGTGTTCGACATGTTCGCGCAGGTCGACCGCTCGGTCGCGCGGGCGCAGGGCGGGCTGGGCATCGGGCTGGCGCTGGTGAAGCAGCTGGTGGAGATGCACGGCGGCACGGTCGAGGCGCACAGCGAGGGCGTGGGCAGCGGCTGTCGCTTCGTCGTGCGCCTGCCGCTGGTGGCGGCGCGCCTGCCGGCGGCCCTGGCGACCGCCACGCCGCCGCCG
>NZ_JBFUFP010000030.1:0-18972 GCF_056403375.1 Rhizobacter sp. P2_H2 | reverse complement strand
GACCTCGACGTTGCGGCTCTCGAGGATGACCGGAATCTTCGCCGCCTTCGCTTCCTTCAGCACCGTGTCCCAGCCGGTCGTCACCAGCGGCGCGAGGATGATCACGTCGACCTTCTGCGCGATGAAGGCCCGGATCGCCTTGATCTGGTTCTCCTGCTTCTGCTGCCCGTCGGAGAACTTCAGGTCGACGTCGGCGGCCTTCGCCGCGGACTTCACCGATTCGGTGTTCGCCGTGCGCCATTCGCTCTCCGCGCCGGTCTGCGCGAAACCGATCACCAGTCGCTTGCCCGCGGCCGCACACAAGCCGGGAGCGAGCGACCAGCCCGCCGCGGCGAGCAGGCTGGCGACCAGCGTTCTCTTGTTCATCTGCATGATGTCTCCTTCCGATGGAACAGGACAGGCCGGCATGGCGGGATGCCACCCGGGTCCGGGTGATGCCGCGGCCCTCAGCCCGGGTACCAGACCTGGCGCGGGTCGTCGAGGGCGCGGCGATACGACCAGGCTGTCTCGACCAGCCTGGCCATGTCGTACTTCGGCCGCCAGCCGAGAAGAAATCGGGCCTTGGTGTTGTCGAGCCAGGTCGAGTGGTACGTCGTCCTGACGGGCACGAACGGCACGCCCCGCGTGCGAGCGAGGTAGTCGCCCAGCACGCCGTAGTCGACCGGCTCGTCCATGGCGATGTTCATCAGCTGCTGCCGCGCCCGAGGGTGATCGACCGCGATGCAGATGGCGTCGACGAGGTCGTCCACATGCACAAAATTGCGCTGCACCGGAACGCCCGCCTCGTCGAGCATCACGGGCACCGCACCGCTGGCGACATGTGCGGCGGCTGCTTCGGCGCCCACCAGAT
This sequence comes from Rhizobacter sp. P2_H2, assembly GCF_056403375.1. Classification (NCBI taxonomy): domain Bacteria; kingdom Pseudomonadati; phylum Pseudomonadota; class Betaproteobacteria; order Burkholderiales; family Sphaerotilaceae; genus Rhizobacter; species Rhizobacter sp. P2_H2. The sequence goes on along the minus strand of NZ_JBFUFP010000030.1, from coordinate 18,122 downwards.
CGCACCAGCGCGGCCCGCCGAACACATCGGGGCCGAAGGACAGCTGGAACCTGAAGTCGTCCTTCTCCATGATCCAGGGGGCGCGCAGGCAGCAGCCGTTGAGGCCGTACTGGACGAAGTACTGCTGCAGCATCACTTCTTCGAGCACCTTCGACAAGGCATAGCAGCCGGGGTAGGCGCTGTGGGGCTGTGTCTCGACGACCGGCACCGGGTGCGGATAGAAGAAGTGGCCCACGCCTGCATCACCACCGACGAGCAGGAACTGTTCGAAGCCCGGGCTGCTGCGGCAGGCCTCGAGCAGCCAGAACATGCCCTTCACGGCAACGTCCATGACGTCGTCGGGCGTTTCCTTGCTGGTGGCCAGGTGCAGCACATGGGTCACGCCGTCCAGGGCGCGGTTGACATCGTCGCGGTTCTGGATCGAGCCCTGCACGCATTCGAGGCGATCGTGCGCCTCGAGGGCCCGTCGATGCGTGAAGGCGCGAAACACGAAGCGGTCGAACGCCGGATCGTGCAGCGCGCGCCCAAGAAAGGCCTGCCCCACCTTGCCGGCCGCGCCCGTGACGAGCATCCGGCCCCTGCCCTCACCGGTTCGCTTCATGAATGCAGCTCCTCATCGGTGGCCATGGCCGCTCTCAGCCTCGTCTGCGTCGGCGGCAGTCCGAGCCTGTCCGCATGGGACAGCAGCAGGCCGATGCGTGCCTGCTTCTTCGACGCGTGGTTCTGCGCGATGTCGGCAAGGCGATGTGCAAGGAACGGATTGAGCAGGCGATCGCGAAGGACGGCGAGGTAGTCGCGCGCCTCGCGGCCTTCGCCGAGGGCGTCGAACACCGGCATCACCTCGTCGTTCCAGACCGCTTCCAGCTCGGCGCGCAACGACGCATCGCCCAGGGCCTGCAGGACGGTTTCATCGCGCGGCCGCCCGCCGGCCAGCCAGCGTTCGGCGAGAAACGTGTGACCGAGGTTCAGCAGCATCAGCTTCAATCGCTCGAAGCGCCCCAGTTCGTCGGTCAGGACGATGGCCGGATGTGTGCACGGCAGCACCATTGCGCGTTGCCGCTCGATCGCCCACAGGGCATACGGTTCGGCGACCGCGCCGACCGGAACGAGGGGCTCCGACACGATGCGATCGACCAGCGAGTTGACCCACACGCACTCGTCGTGCAGGTAGTCGATGAAGGACGCCGGCGCCTGCCACGCCTTCGCGAGTTCGCAGACGACTGCACGCAGCGCATCGCCGTTCCTCGGCACGAGCTCGCACGGGAACAGGGACGGCCCACCGCCCGGCTGATGCCGCCAGCGGCGATACAGCAGCACGGCCAGCTTCGCAGGGAAGCTGCGCGGCGCGGCCGTGCCGGCACCGGACAACAAGGACAGCCCGTCGGCGGGATCGAGCGCGTAGCCGCGTTCGCCCGTGTTCGACACGATGACGCGGACGTCCGTCGCGACGGCCTCCATGACCTGCGGCCAATGGGTGTCCGCATGCCAGGCCTGCCGCACCGAGTCGACGTGCACGGTCTCGGACACGCGGCGCCCGTCGAGCAGGCCGCGAACCTCGACGGGATAGCCCGCGCCGCCGGCCAGCGCGGCCGTTCGCGCCGTGCTCTGCACGCTGCCCGTCGTCTGCACGACGGCGATGCCTCCGAGGGCCTCGCCCCGCGCGAGCGCCTGCGACACGAACAGGTCCACGTGCGCCTGCAGGAAGCGGCCGGTGCCGAACTGAAGGATGGGCAATGCCATGGTGCGAACCCTCAGCACTCGACGATGGCCTTGACCACGCGCCGCGACGGGTCGAGCAGCTGCACGAAGTCGGCGGGCAGGTTCGCGAGAGCGAGCCGGTGCGTGTTCAGCGCCGCGTGCGGGATCCTGCCCGCACGCATGGCGGCGAGCACGGTCTCGAAATCCTCCATCGTGGCGTTGCGGCTGCCCAGCAGGGTCGCCTCGCGCTTGTGGAACTCGGGGTCGGCGAAGGCGATGTCGTCGCGCACGACGGAGACCAGCACGTACTTGCCGCCGTGGGCGATGAAACGAAAGCCGCGTTCCATGGCGCGGGCGTTGCCGGTGGCGTCGAACACGACGTCGAAGAAGTCGCCGCCGGTCAGCCGCGACAGCTCCGCCTCGTCGCCCTGGCCGATCGTCACGCCGGCATGCGCGCCGAGGTGCTCGCAACAGAAGTCGACGCGATCGCGGCGCGTGTCGAGCGCGGTGACGGTGGCGCCGCGCAGGACGGCGAACGCCAGTGCCGCCATGCCGATGGGCCCGGTGCCGACGACCAGCACGCGCTGGCCGGGCTGGACGTCGCCACGCCGCACGGCGTGTGCGCCGATGGCCAGGAACTCGAGCATCGCCGCCTGGTCGAGCGTGACGCCTTCTGCCTTGTGAACGAAGGCCTGTGGAACGCTGATGTACTCGGTGAAGGCCCCGTCGCGGTGGACGCCCAGCACCTGGATGGCCACGCAGCAGTTGGTCTTGCCCTGGCGGCATGCGATGCAGCGGCCGCACGACAGGTAGGGCATCACGAACACCGGGTCATCGACCGCCAGCGCACTGCCGGCGGGTGCTTCGGCCACGGTGCCGGAGAACTCGTGGCCCATGACGCGCGGGTAGTCGAGATAGGGTTGATGGCCGGTGAAGATGTGCAGGTCGGTACCGCACACCCCCACCCGCCGCACCCGCAGCAGCACCTCGCCTTCGCCGCGCAGGGGCATCTCCCTGTCCACGACACGCAAGGTGCCCGGGGTGTCGCAGATCACGGTCAGCATGACGCTCCCTTCGAGTCGGTCAGTACAGGACGTTCTTCGCTTCGGTCGACTCGATGTTCTTCTTGGTCACCATCACCACGCCGGTGTCGAGGAACTTCGGCACCTTCTTGCCCTGGCTCGCTTCGACCGCAGTCTTCACGCCCAGGTGGCCCATCTGGTAGGCGCTCTGCACGGCGATGGCTTCGAGCGTGCCGTCCTTGATGAAGCCCTGCAGGTCGCCGTTGCCGTCGAAGCCGATGGCCACCACCTTGCCCGCCTTGCCCGACTGCACGAGCGCGCGGCCCATGCCGATCGCGGTCGGCTCGTTGGCGCCGAAGATGCCCTTCAGGTCGGCGTTCGCCGCGAGCACGTCGGTGGTCTGGTTCAACGCCGTTCCCATCTGCGAGTTCGAATAGAACGGGCCCACGACCTGCAGCTTCGAGTGGGCCTCGATGTACTTGCGGAAGCCCCCGACGCGGCCGATCTCCGAACCGGAGCCTGCCGTGTACGACATGATCGCGATCTTGCCCGTCGTGCCGATCTTGGCGATCAGGGCCTGCGCGCACAGTTCGCCCGCCTTCTTGTTGTCCGTGGCGAGGAAGGACTGGTAGTAGTCCTTGCCCGCGTCGCTGGCCGCGGAGTCGATCAGGATCACCGGGATCTTGGCCTCCCAGGCCTTCTTCATCGCGGGAATCAGCGCATCGGGATCGGACGGCGCGAGCACGATGGCCGCCACCTTGCGGTTCACGGCGTTCTCGACCAGCGCGACCTGGCCGGCGAGATCGGTGTCCGACGCCGCGCCCTGGAAGCTGGCGGTGTAGCCCTTGAGTTCGCCGGCGGCGGCGATCGATCCCTTCTTCACGTTCTGCCAGAAATCCGAGTTCGCGGTCTTCACGATGACGGCGATCTCCTTGTCTGCGGACGATGCCGCAGATGCGGCGAACAGGAACGTGGATGCGAACAGGGTGGTCAGGAATTTTTTCATGTCAGTCCTCTTGATGAACGAGCTTGTCTCTCTCCAATTCCCGGGCGGGCCTGCCGGTGAGGTGTCATCTGCGATGACGCATCTGGTCGATCCACACGGTGAGCAGGATGACCAGACCGATGATGATTTGCTGCGTGAAGGCGGACACGCCGCCCATGTTCAGGCCGTTGCGCAGGATGCCGATCACGAAGGCACCGATGACGGTGCCCGATATCGTCCCGACGCCACCCGATAGCGAGGTGCCGCCGATCACCGCGGCGGCGATCGCGTCGAGCTCGTACATCAGGCCTTCGCTCGGTTGGGCGGTGACCAGGCGCGACATGAGCACGCAGCCCGTCAGCCCCGCGAGCGTTCCCGACAGCACGTAGGCAAAGACGGTGACGCCGCGCACGTCCACGCCCGACAGGCGCGCCGCCTCGGTGTTCGAACCGATGGCATAGATGAAGCGGCCGAGCGTGGTGCGGTTGAGCAGCACCGCCACCGCGACGGCCAGCGCGATCATCAGCAGCACCGGGTAGGGAATGCCCGGGAACACGACGTCCGGGAATCCATCGGCGCCGATCTTGACGATGCGGCCCAGCGATCCGTTGCCGAGTGCCGCGAACCCCTCGCCGAGTCCGCCGATGGCCTTGGCATCGGTGATCTGCAGCGCCACGCCGCGCGCGACCATCATCATGCCCAGCGTCGCGATGAACGGCGGCAGCCTGAGCAAGGTCACGCACAGGCCGTTGACGAGCCCGCACAAGGCCCCCACCGCCAGCCCGCACAGCATGCCCAGCGGCACCGGCAGGCCCGCCTTCACCGCCAGCGCGGCGACGACACCCGCCAACGCGAGGATGGCGCCCACCGACAGGTCGATCCCGCCGGTGATGATCACGCAGGTCGCGCCGATGCCGAGGTAGGCGATGGAGGTCACCTGCAGCGCGACCGTCATGCCGTTGCCGACGGAGAGGAACGAGTCGCTCACGAACGAGAACACCGCCGTGAGCGCGATCAGGCTCGCCAGCGCCGCGAACTTCTGGAACAGGTCTTTCTGCTTGTCGGTCATGGGGTGCCTGGCCTGGTCATGCAGCCGCGCGTGCCGGCCGGCCCGAGGCGAAATGCATGATTTCTTCCTGTGAGGTCCTGCGCGTGTCGAGCGTGCCGGTGATGCGCCCGGCATGGAACACCGCCACCCGATCGGTCATGCCCAGGATCTCGGGCAGCTCCGAGCTGATGAGCACCACGCCGATGCCTTGCGCGGCGAGTTCGTCGAGCAGTTGGTAGATGGCGTACTTCGCGCCCACGTCGATGCCGCGCGTGGGCTCGTCGAAGAACAGCACGCGCGAGTCGCGGAACAGCCATTTGGCGATCACGACCTTCTGCTGGTTGCCGCCCGACAGCAGTCGCACCAGCTGGCGTGCAGACGGCGTGCGGATGGCCAGCGAGTCGACGAAGCGCCGGGCGGACGCCTCTTCCTCCCTGAAGCGGATGAAGCCCGCACGACCCGACACCGCCGCCATGTTGGCCATCGTGACGTTGTGCACCAGCGGCATGTCGATCGCGAGGCCGTCGTGCTTTCTGTCTTCCGACAGGTAGGCGATGCCGTGGCGGATCGCGTCTCGCGGCGACCGGATGCGCAGCACCTGGCCGCCCAGCTGCACGGTGCCGGCGTCCGGGAGGTCGGCGCCGAAGACCGCTCGCGCCGCCTCGGTGCGGCCGGCCCCCAGGAGTCCTGCGAAGCCGAGGATTTCTCCGCGCCGCAGGTCGAAGCCGATGCCTTCGAACGCCTGCTGGCGCGCCAGGCCGCGCACCGACATCAGGACCTCGGTGGTCGGCACCCGCGTGGCGGGCGGGAACTTGTCTTCCAGCGGGCGGCCGACCATCCGCTCGACGATGCGGTCGACCGTCGTCGCGGCGAAGTCATCGGTGCTCACGTGGCGGCCATCGCGCAGCACCGTCACGCGGTCGACGATGTGCGCCATCTCGTCGAGCCGATGCGAGATGTAGACCACGCCGACGCCGGCGCGCTTGAGCTCGTGGATGACCTTGAAGAGTTGCTCGGTTTCCGTCTCGGTGAGCGACGAGGTGGGCTCGTCCATGATGAGGACTTCCGCATCCAGCGACAGCGCCTTGGCGATCTCGACCATCTGCCGCTGCGCCACCGACAGCGTGCGCACCAGGTGCGTCGGGGCGATGTCCACGCCCAGCCGCTGCAGGCAGGCCGTGGCGCCGGCATGGAGTTTCGCCCGGTCGATCCACCCGCCCCGGCCCGGCTCGCGGGCCAGGAAGATGTTTTCGGCCACCGACAGGTGGGGGACGAGATTGAGCTCCTGGTGGATCATCGCGATGCCGGCGGCCTCGGCCTCGCGGGTCGAGGCAAAGCGGATCCGCGTGCCCTTGAACGCGATGTGCCCCTCGTCGGGCTGCAGCTGTCCGCTGACGATCTTCATGAGCGTCGATTTGCCTGCGCCGTTCTCGCCGCACACGGCATGCACTTCGCCGCGGCGCAGCTCGAAGTTCACGCCTTGCAGCGCGGTCACCGCGAGGAACCGCTTGCCGATGCCGTGCAGGCTCAGCAAGGGTTCGGGCGATGCGCGGCGTGGCGAGTCCGCCGTGCCGGCTGGCTCTGCGTGAAGCTGCAAGTCGTGTCTCCTTTTGGTCAAACCACCTTACCGATCAGTTGCGATTTGGYCTGACCAAGATCTACCGGGGAACCTGGGACATTCCCTGAATCTGCCGGTGCGTTGCTGCGTCGGAGGCGGCATCGGGCAAACGATGTCGCTATCATGGTCAGGCCAATTTCCCGGACCCGCCATGACCCTTCAGTTGAAGCAGGTCGAGCCCCGCCGGCTCTACCAGCAGATCGCCGACCAGATCCGCGAGCTCATCCAGCAAGGTGGTTTCGACACCGGCACGCGGCTGCCGCCGGAGCGCGACCTGGCGCAGCAGCTGGGTGTGTCGCGGCCCTCGCTGCGTGAAGCCTTGATCGCGCTCGACGTCGAAGGCAGCGTGGAGATCCGGAGCGGATCCGGCGTGTATGTGTGCGCCCGGGCGGAACGGCCGCCCGAGATGACGGCCGCACTGGGCGAAAGCCCGAGCGAGCTCATGCAGGCGCGCGCGGCGTTCGAGGGTTCGGTGGTCATGCTCGCCTGCGCACACGGGAGCGAGTCGGCGCTGCTGCGCCTGCGCGAGATCGTCGGAGGCATGCGCAGCGAGGTCGCCAAGCGCCGCATTCCGATCGACCACGACCGGCAGTTCCACCTGACCATCGCTGAGATGAGCGGCAACTCGGTGATGGTGCGGATCGTGGCGGAGCTGTTCGACGAACGCCACAGCCCGATCTCGGCCAAGATCAGTTCACGCTACGAGAACGCCCGCACCTGGAATCTTGCGCTGAAGGAACACGAGGCCATTCTTCGCGCCATCGAAGCGCGTGACCCACTGGCCGCCCAGTCCGCGATGCACACGCACCTCAAGCTGTCGGAGGAACGCTGGGTCGGTGGCTGACGGAATTTGCATCCTGTTGCATGGCGTCTCGCTGTGCCAACACCCCGCGTGGCATCCGTCGACTCCGCAAGTTTCGTCAGCTTTCCTGGCATCGCGACTCAGACACTGGCGCCGGAATCGAGGGCACCGCGTGTCGACCGACATGGGCGTGCCGCGCMAACTCTGACGCAACAGGATCTTCACGATGAGCATGCCAAGCCAACGTCACGGACGCGCGACTGCAACCAGCATCCTGCTGTGCGCCATGGTGCTGTCTGCCTGCGGGGGAGGCAATGACTCGGGCCCTGCCGCGGCACCCGTTGGGTCGGCCCCAGCACCTGCACCTGCACCTGCACCCGCACCTGCACCTGCACCTGCACCTGCACCTGCACCTGCACCTGCACCTGCACCTGCACCTGCACCTGCACCTGCACCTGCGCCTGCGCCTGCGCCTGCACCTGCACCTGCGCCTGCGCCTGCACCTGCGCCTGCGCCTGCGCCTGCGCCTGCGGCCTGCGACCTGCCTTCCACCTTTTCATGGGTCTCTACGCAGGCCCTGATTGCGCCGCAATCGGCCAACTTCGTGTCGATCAAGGATCCGACGATCGTTCGCTACAACGATCTCTATCACGTCTTTGCGACGGTCTTCGATACGTCGAGGAATGCGTGGAGCGCCGTCTACATGAACTTCAGCGACTTCTCGAAGGCCGCGAGCGCGGTACAGGTGCCGCTTGCCAACAAGCCCGTGGGCGACTCAGTCGCGCCGCAGGTCTTCTACTTCCGGCCGCACAACAAGTGGTACCTGATTTCGCAATGGGGTGCCAAGTACTCCACCAACACCGACATCGCCAATCCCGACGGATGGAGCGCGCCCAAGCCCCTGCTGAGCGGCGGTCCGTCCAACGGAATCGACTACTGGGTCATCTGCGACAGCGCCAATTGCCACCTGTTCTTCTCCGGCGACGACGGGAAGCTCTATCGCTCCAAGACCGCCATCGGCAACTTCCCCAACTTTTCCGGCTATGAAACGGTGATGTCCGACCCGGTGGCGGGCAAACTGTTCGAAGCCAGCAACGTGTACAAGGTCGAAGGCACGAACAAGTACCTCCTGCTGGTCGAGGCTTACGGGCCGCGCTATTTCCGGTCCTGGACGTCGACCAGCCTGGATGGCCCCTGGACTGCCTTGGCAGACAAGCAGTCCGCCCCCTTCGCGGGCGCTGCAAACGTCTCGTTCGACGGCGCGAAATGGACGAACGACATCAGCCACGGCGAAATGATTCGCGCCGGCTACGACGAAACGCTCACCATCAACGCCTGCAACATGCAGTTCCTGTACCAAGGGGTCGACCCAGGTTCGACTGCGAGCTACGAGCGCCTTCCGTATCGCCTCGGATTGATCCGGGCGCGGTAGCCGTACAGCAACTGAACCCCGCCCGCTCCCCCGATCAGAAGCTGGCCCAGTCGTCGGTGCCGGTGCGCGCCACCGCCACCGCGGCGGCCGGCGTGGCGAGGGGTCCGGCCGCGGGCCCCTTGGCCTTCGCCTTGCCGAAGTCGGGTCGAGTCACGTTCTTCGCGCGCTCCGGCCCGCGGCGCTCGCCGTGGCTGCGCACGTCGTCGGCCGGGCCGGGGCGCGCTTGATGTTCCGCGCTGCCGGCCGGCAGCTTGAAGACGGCCACGGCCTGCACCAGGTGCAGCGCCTGCACCTTCAGGCTCTCGGACGCGGCTGCGCTTTCTTCGACCAGCGCTGCGTTCTGCTGCGTGACCTGATCCATCTGGCTGACCGCCTCGCCGACCTGCGAAACGCCCACGCTCTGCTCGCTGCTGGCGGCGCTGATCTCGCTGACGATGTCGGTCACGCGCTTGATGGAGCTGACCACCTCGGTCATCGTGACGCCGGCCTGGCCGACGAGCGTCGTGCCTTGCTCCACACGCTCGACGCTGGCGTTGATCAGGCTCTTGATCTCCTTGGCCGCCTCGGCCGAACGGCCGGCCAGGCTGCGCACTTCGGCGGCCACCACGGCGAAGCCGCGGCCCTGCTCGCCTGCACGCGCCGCTTCGACCGCCGCGTTCAACGCGAGGATGTTGGTCTGGAAGGCGATGCCGTCGATGACGCTGATGATGTCGGTGATCTTCTTCGAGCTGTCGTTGATGGCCTTCATGGTCTGCACCACCTGGCCCACGACTTCGCCGCCTTCGATGGCCACCGTGCTCGCGTTGACCGCGAGTTGGTTGGCTTGCCTGGCGTTGTCGGCGTTCTGCTTGACGGTGGAGCTGAGCTCTTCCATCGAGGCGGCCGCCTGTTCGAGTGCCGAGGCCTGTTCTTCGGTGCGCTGGCTYAGGTCCWGGTTGCCCTGGGCGATCTGRSCCGATGCGGTGGCGACACTCTCGGAGTTGCTGCGCACGTTCGAGACGACTTGCGCCAGGTTGGCCTGCATCGCCTTGAGTGCGGCCATGACGCTGGTCGTGTCGCCGATGCGCACGTCGATGTTCGTGCTGAGGTCACCGCCGGCAACGCTCTGGGCCAGGTGGGCCGCCGCAGCCGGTTCGGCGCCCAGCTGGCGCACCAGGCCGCGCGTCAGCCAGAAACCGATGCCGATGCCCAGCAGCAACGCACCGGTGACCAGGGCCAGCATGAGATTGCGGGCATTCTGGAAACTCGCCGCATTGGCTTCGGAAGCGTGCTTGGCATTGGCCTCCTTGACGTCGGCCAGCGCCGACATGTCGTCATCGAGCTTGGTGACGATCCGTGCAAAGTCCCCGAACATGTACTTCGTGATCTCGGCGCGCTCGTCCAGCTTGGCCGACGCCGTGTCCGCCTGCAGCTTCCTGACGCCCTGGGTGTATTCCTGCCAACCGCTTTCCAGTTGGGCAAATGCGGCCTTCCCCTTCTCGGACCAGAACAGCGGCTTGGCCTTGTCGAGGTTCTCGCGCAGCAGCGCCAGCTCCTTCTCGCTCTTGGCAAGCGCGCTGGTGCGCTGCTCTGCCGTCGGGGCCAGCAATGCGTTGCGCAGCGAACGGCCGACGTACAGCAGGTTGATGTTCGCCTCCTTGGCCAGCGACAGGCCGATCATGTCCATCTTGTAGATCTTGTCGCCCGCGTCGTTGATCCGGCCCATGTTGCTGATGCCGATGGMGCTGACGACCGCGCCGACGAGGCAGACGCCGATGAAGGCGCTGATCAACTTGGTACCGAGTTTCATGCGGTGGAAGTTCACGGGCGGACCTTTGCAATAGAACCTGGATCCGGTCGGTACAAGCCGTACCCGGCGCGAGCCGCCCTGAGGACATGCTGCGGCATGAAGACCGTATCGACCCGCGGCGGCTGGGCTTGAGCCGCTGCCCGGCCCCGGACAGTGCCCTGCTGCGAAAGTGCACGAGAAAACCCGTTCCAGTCCGTCCGCTGGCGAGCGCGCAGCAACGCGTCAGGCCCGATCTGCCTCGCTCCTCCCCAAGGCCGCCGCCACCGCCTGCAGCGCCCGTCCGCAATCGTCGCGCGTGAGCCCGCCCCCCAGGCACAGCCGCAGGCCCTCGGGCGGCTGCCGGTCGGTGGAGAACGCGTTGGCGGCCACCGCGGCCACGCCGAGTTCGCGCAACGCGCCGGCGATGCGGCTCGCCGATGAACCGTTGCCCTCGCCCCCGGGCAGCGGCAGCCAGCCGTGGAAGCCCTGCGGGTGCGTGCGCACGCCGAGCCCGCCGAGCCGCTCGCGCATCAGCGTGCTGCGCCAGCCGCATTCGGCGCGCACGGCGGCCAGCACCGCGTCGCAGTGCCCGTGCGCCAGCCAGTGCGAGACCACCGCGTTGACGAAGGGCGATGCCATCACCGTCGTCGCACGCAGCGCCCCCGCGAGGCGCTGCTGCGCCGCCTGCGTCGGCGCGAGCACGTACGCGACGCGGACCCCCGCGCCCAGCCACTTCGACAGGCCGCTGATGTAGTAGGTGATGGCGCCCGCGTAGTCGGCCAGCGCCGGCGGCGTGGCGGCGGGGAGCATGCCGTAGGCGTCGTCCTCGATGATCGGCACGCTGTAGCGCAGCGCGATGTCGGCGAGTTGCTCGCGGCGGCGCATCGGCAGCGTGGCGGTGGTCGGGTTGTGCAGGTTCGGGCACAGGTACAGCGCGCCGACCGGCGTGCTCTTGCACGCGGCTTCGAACTCCTCCGGCACGAGCCCGTGCTCGTCCATCGCCAGCGGTTGCAACTGCGTCCCCAGCTGCGCCGCGATGGCCTTCATGCCCGGGTAGACGAGGCTCTCGACGCACAGGCCCTGGCCCGGCCTGACCAGCATCGAGACCAGCGCCAGCAGCACGGCATGGATGCCCGGCGCGACCAGCACGCGCTCGGCCCGCGCCTCGGGCACCCACTGCGCGAGCCAGTGCGCCGCGAGCGCCCGGTCGTGCGCCGTGCCGCCGAAATCCTGGTAGCGCATCAGGTCGTGCAGCGTGGCCGCGGTGATCGCCTCGGCCGCGCTGTGCTGCAGCGCCTGCATCGCGGGGTGGTCCTCGATCTCCGGCGGCATGTTCATCGTCATCTCGGCACCGGTGCCCGCACGCAGCGGCAGGCCGATGAAGGAGCCGCGCACGTACGAGCCCATGCCGGGGCGCGACGCGATGAGCCCGCGTTCGCGCGCGGCCGCGAAGCCGCGCACCACCGTCGTGTAGTTGAGCTGCAGCGTGCCCGCCAGCTCGCGCAGCGGCGGCAGTCGCTCGCGCGGCGCCAGCCGGCCCTGCTGCAGGTCTTCGGCGATCAGCTCGGGGATGAGCTGGTAGGCGGGAAGTCCGCTGTTGCGGATGCGGGCGATCCAGTGCGAAAACGGCATGGCCCAGTGTGCCTGCCGGACCCGCTGATTGCACGGCCCTGCCCTCGATGCCGGGGGCCGTTCGAGGTGCACGCCCGCCCTTGATCGGGTGCATTGATTGCATCGCGCCGCAGTCTGATGGTGCGGCCGTGCCGCCGGCCGCCGCGCCGGCAGCGCGGCAGCGCGAACCGCCKACGCCCCGTTGATCGCATGTTGATCGGCCGGCCCCGGCCGCGCGTGGCACATCGCTCGCAATGGCATCGTCATCCGGCGCGCCCCGCCGGTCGAACGTCTCCAACCCACGCGAGGACACATCCATGCCCACCGTCACCCACCCCGCCGCCCAGAAGGGCGACTTCCTGGTCGATTACGAAGAGAAGGTGTTCGAGGACGTCAAGGCCGCCCCCGGCGAGAAGGCCCTCGTGACGTTCCACACCGTCGCCTTCGAGGGCTCGATCGGCTTCGTCAACCTGCTGCAGGCCACGCGCCTGCAGCGCAAGGGCTTCGACACCTCGATCCTGCTGTACGGTCCCGGCGTCACGCTGGGCGTCAAGCGCGGCTTTCCGAAGCTCGGCGACGCTGCCTTCCCCGGCCACCAGAACTTCAACGAGCAGATCACCAAGTTCATCGCCGAAGGCGGCAAGGTCTACGCCTGCCGCTTCGCGCTCCAGGCGCTGTACGGGCATGGCGAAGGCGCGCTGATCGAAGGCATCCGCCCGATCAACCCGCTGGACGTGCTGGACGTCGTCCTGCTCCACCGCAAGGCCGGCGCCTTCATCCTGGACACCTGGACCCTGTGATGCCGGCGCCCAGGTCGGTTCGCGCGGCCGCGGCCCAGATCGCACCCGATCTGGACAGCGCCGACGGCACGCTCGCCCGCGTGCTCGAGACCGTGCGCGAGGCGTCGCGCCGGGGCGTGGAGCTGATCGTCTTCCCCGAGACCTGCGTGCCCTACTACCCCTACTTCTCCTTCGTGCAGCCGCCGGTGCAGCAAGGCCCGGCGCACCTGCTGCTGATGGAGCGCGCGCCGAGCGTGCCGGGCCCGCTCACCGATGCGGTCTCGGCCGCCGCGCGCGAGGCGGGCATGGTGGTGGTGCTCGGCGTCAACGAGCGCGACCACGGCAGCCTCTACAACACCCAGCTCGTCTTCGACGCCGACGGCCGCCTCGTGCTCAAGCGCCGCAAGATCACGCCCACCTACCACGAGCGCATGGTGTGGGGGCAAGGCGACGGTGCCGGGCTCACGACGGCCGCCACCCGCGTGGGCCGCGTCGGGGCGCTCGCCTGCTGGGAGCACTACAACCCGCTCGCGCGCTATGCGCTGATGGCCGCGCACGAAGAGATCCACTGCGCGCAGTTCCCCGGTTCGCTCGTCGGCCAGGTCTTTGCGGACCAGATGGGCGTGACCATCCGCCACCACGCGCTGGAGTCGGGCTGCTTCGTCGTCAACGCGACCGGCTGGCTGCGCGACGAGCAGGTGCGTGCCATCACCGCCGACGAGAAGCTGCAGGGCGCGCTGCGCGGCGGCTGCCACACCGCCATCGTCTCGCCCGAAGGCAGGTACCTCGCCGAGCCGCTGACCGAAGGCGAAGGCCTCGTGGTCGCCGACCTCGACATGGCGCTCATCGCCAAGCGCAAACGCATGATGGATTCGGTGGGCCACTACGCCCGCCCCGAGCTGCTGAGCCTCGCGATCCGCCGCGATGCCGCCAGCACCGTCGTTCCCTGGCCGTCCCCGCCTTCGCAGGAGACCGCCCTGCCCCACCCCGAAGGAGCCGCCCATGAGTGATGCCGTGCTCGCGCTGCCGCCAGCTTCCCGCGCGCTGACGACAGAGCTGATGACAGAGCTGATGACCGAGCTGCAGTCGCAAGGCATGCGGCTGCTCGACCCCGGCGCCGGCGCGGCCAGCCGCCGCGGCGGCGCGGGTCCGTCGGACCACAAGGCGGTGACGGTCGACGGCGTGACGCTGATGGTGCCGGTGCACACCGCCGGCGCCTTCGCATCGCCCTTCGTCGCCGACGCGCCCGGCCCCGACGGCCGCAGCGTGCTGCGCCGCGGCAGCATTCCCATCGCGAGCGTGAGTTTTCCGCGCCAGCCCCGCTTCTACGGCCTGAGCACGGCCGACGGCATCCCGTACGCGCAGATCGCCACGCTGCATGGCGCCGACGTGCTCGCCACCACCGTGCTGCAGACCTGCATCCGCTACGAGAGCCGGCGCAAGGCCTGCAGGTTCTGCGCGATCGGGCAGTCGCTCGCGGCCGGCCGCACCATCGCGCACAAGACGCCTGCCCAGCTCGCCGAGGTGGCGCGCGCCGCGGTCGAACTCGACGGCGTGAAGCACATGGTGATGACCACCGGCACGCCGCCCACGCCCGACCGCGGCGCCAAGGTGTTGTGCGACAGCGCGCAGGCGATCCGCGCCGCGGTCGACCTGCCGCTGCAGGCGCAGTGCGAGCCGCCCGACACCGACGCCTGGTTCCAGCGGCTCAAGGAGGCCGGCGTCGACACGCTCGGCATGCACCTCGAGGTGGTGGACGAGACCCTGCGCCGGCACCTGCTGCCCGGCAAGTCCGAGGTGCCGATGGCGCGCTACTGGGATGCGTTCGGCGCGGCGGTGCAGGTGTTCGGCCGCGGCCAGGTCAGCACCTACCTGCTGGCGGGGCTGGGTGACAGCGCCGAGACGCTGCTCGAGGCCAGCCGGCGGCTGCTCGCGATGGGCGTCTATCCCTTCGTCGTGCCCTTCGTGCCCATCAGCGGCACGCCGCTGGAGGACCACCCCGCGCCATCGGCCGGGTTCATGCGCAGCGTGCTGGAGCCGCTCGGCCGCCTGGTCGACGAGGCCGGCGTGCGCGCGGCCGACATCAAGGCCGGCTGCGGGCGCTGCGCGGCCTGCTCCACGCTGTCGCGCTACGAAACGCCGCTGTCGGCCTGACCCCACCGGAGCCCCGCGATGCACCTCCACGCCTCCCCCCTGCCGCCCTGGTGCGAGCTCGACCCGGCCTATGCGCCGCAGGAGTTCCGCATCCAGTGGGCGAGCGATCCGTGGATGGACCGCGAGGCCCTCGCGCTGCGCCGCCGCGTGTTCTGCGAGGAGCAGGCGCTGTTCGCCCACGATGACCGCGACGCGATCGACCGCGACGCCAGCACCCGTTCCCTCGTGGCCCTCACCTGCCTCGCCGGCGAGGCCGACGAGGTGATCGGTACCGTGCGCATCCACCAGGCGGCGCCCGGCGTGTGGTGGGGGTCGCGCCTGGCGGTGCGGGCCGACTGGCGACAGCACCGGCGGCTGGGCTCGAGCCTCATCCGGCTCGCGGTGAGCAGCGCCCACGCGCTCGGCTGCGGGGAGTTCCTCGCCCATGTGCAGGCGCAGAACGTGCCGCTGTTCGAGCGCCTGCACTGGCAGCAGCTCGACACCTGCGAGCTGCATGGCCGGCCGCATGCGCTGATGCWGGCCTCGCTGGCCCATTACCCGCCGTGCACCACGCCGTACGCCGGCTTCGTGCTCGCGCAAGGCTGACGCCATGGACCACCTCGCCCGACTCGCCGCAGCGCTGCGCGACAGCCGCGGGTTCCGGCACAAGCGCGACATCGCCTCGGTGCTGCCGCAGCTCGGCAGCGTCGCCGGCCGCACCGCCGTGCCCAACGGCGACGATTGCGCGGTGCTGCCCGACCCCGCCGGCGACGGCCACCTGCTGTTCGCCATCGAGGGGCTGGTGCAGGACTTCGTCGACGCCATGCCCTGGTTCGCGGGCTACAGCGGGGTGATGGTGAACCTGAGCGACATCGCTGCGATGGGCGGGCGCCCGACCGCGGTGGTCGATGCGCTCTGGGCCGCCGATGCCGAGCTGGCGCGGCAGCTCCTCGCGGGCATGCGTGCCGCGTGCGAGCGCTATGGCGTGCCGCTCGTGGGCGGCCACAGCAACCTGCATGCCGCAGGCGGCCAGCTCGCGGTGGCCGTGCTCGGTCGTGCGCGGCGCCTGATCAGCAGCTTCGCGGCGCGGCCCGGCGACCGGCTGCTGATGGCCGTGGACCTGCGCGGGCAGTGGCAAGGCGGCCACCCGTTCTGGGACGCGTCGACCTCGGCGCCCGCGCAGCGCCTGCGCAAGGACCTCGCGCTGCTGCCGCAGATCGCCGAGGCCGGCCTGTGCGATGCCGGCAAGGACATCAGCATGGCGGGCGTGCCGGGCACCCTGCTGATGCTGCTCGAATGCTCGGATGTCGGCGCGCAGGTGGACCTGGCCCGGCTGCCGCTGCCGACCGGCACGCCCGGCTGGCACGAGACGGGCCCGGAAGCCTTCGCCGCGCACCTGCGCTGGCTGTGCGCCTTCCCGAGCTACGGCTACCTGCTGAGCGTGCGCGAGGCGCAGGCCGAGGCGGTGCAGGCGGTCTTTCGCTCGCAGGACATCGCCTGCGCCGACATCGGCGGCGTGCAGCCGGGCAGCCGCCTCACGCTGGCGCTGGCCGGCGCACACGCCACGCTGTGGGACCTGGCCAGCGAACCGTTCATCGGTGCCCGAGTGGACGGCCGCATGAGGCGGGCCGAGCGCCGGGCCGCTCCCAAGCCGGCCCGCGCCAGTCACGAGACGCGACTGGCACTCTGGCCGTCCAAGCCCGCGCAGGCGGGCTTGGAGCCGCGGCCAWCGTTCCCCTCGGGGGATCGATCGATGTACTCATCGAGCGAGGGGTTGTCATGACGCTGCGCATCGCGTTGCTCACCCACTCCGTGCGGCCGCGCGGTGGCGTGGTCCACACGCTGGAGCTGGCCGACGCGCTGATGCGGCGCGGCCACCAGGTCGCCGTCATCGCGTCGGCGGAGCCTGGCGAATCGCTCTTCCGCAGCACCGGCTTTCCCGTCGAGCTGATCCGCCTGCCGGTGCTCACCGGCGATCTCGTCGAACAGGTGCGCCGGCGCATCGACGCGCTGTTGCAGGCGCTGCCCGCGCTGCTGCAGCGCGGCCGCTTCGACCTGCTGCATGCGCAGGACAGCGTGAGCGGCAACGCCCTCGCGCTGCTGCGTGCCGGCGGCCTGGGCCTGCCGCGCTGGCTGCGCACGGTGCACCACCTCGACGTCTTCGCCCAGGAGACGCTCAACCGCTGGCAGGAGCGCGCCTGGCGAGCCGCCGACGGCGTGGCCTGCGTCAGCGACACCTGGTGCGCGCACTTGCGCGACCGGCACGGCGTGCGGCCGGAGCGCATGTTCAACGGCGTCGACCTCGGCCGCTACCGCATCGCCCCCGACGCGGGTGACGCGCACCGCCTGCGCACGCTCGGGCTCGACGACCCGGGCCCGCCGGTGTGCCTGCTGGTGGGTGGCGTGGAGGAACGCAAGAACACGGTGCGGCTGCTGCATGCCTTCGCCGCGCTGCGCCGGCGCGATCCCGACTGGGCCGAGGCGCGCCTGGTGATCGCAGGCGGTGCCAGCATGCTCGACCACAGCGGCGCCCGCCGCGCCTGGCGGCAGGCACTCGCCGACCTGGGCGCGGCCGCCGGTGCGGAGCTGCCCGTGCTGCTCACCGGCCCGCTGGCCGACGAGATGCTGCCCGCGCTCATGCGCCGCGCCCGCGTGCTGGCCATGCCCTCGCTGGTGGAAGGCTTCGGCCTRGTCGCGCTGGAGGCGCTGGCCTGCGGCACGCCGGTGCTGGTGTCGAAGCGGCCGCCCTTCACCGAGCACCTGGCCGACAGCCCCGCCGTCGCATGGTGCGACCCGGAAGACACCGACTCCATCGCCGCCGGCCTGCAGGCGGCCGCGCGCATGCCCAGGCTCGCCGAGCCGCCGCCCGTGTGCCGTGCCCATGCCTGGGAACGCAGCGCGGCGCTGCATGAGGCCTGGTACCTGCGCACGCTGCACGCCGGAATCCACCCACCCGCCCGCATCGAGCGCCTTCCGATTCCCCTTTGAGCCGACATCGCCATGCCCGCACTCCACTACCGGCTGCGCTGGCCCGACGCCAGCGAGACCCTCTGCTACTCGCCCTCGCTCGTGATCCAGGACTACCTGCGCGCCGGCGAGGACTACGCGCTCGACGACCTGCTGCGCCGCGTGCGCGAGGCCACCGCGATCGCCAACGAACGGGTGCAGGCGAAGTTCGGCTTCACGTGCTCGCGCGCCGGCGACCAGCTCGTGCAGACCGAGGCGC
>NZ_JBFUFP010000029.1:0-19036 GCF_056403375.1 Rhizobacter sp. P2_H2 | reverse complement strand
GGGGGGCGGCGGTCGCGCCGAGGCAGCAGCAGGCGAGCCAGCAACCGAACCCGCGCAGCGTCCAGTGGCGTGTGTTCATCACGTGCCCTCCACGAGGTACAGGCGCAGCGTGAGCGTCGATGCCGCGGACGGGCTGGCGGTCAGCTTCAGCGCATCCCAGCGCAGGCCGGGCAGCGCGCTCTCCAGCGCGGACAGGTACTCGACCAGGTCGGCATAGCTGCCGCTCACGGCGAGATCGACGCCCTGCCAGCGCAGGGCGGTCTTCGCGACGGCAGAAGAAGCCGCCGAGGACGGCGGCTCGGTGGCCGTTGCCAACTTGCGAAGCGTGAGGCGCTCGTGGCGCGCCAGCGTGCGCTCCAGCAGTTGCGCCAGGGCCGTGCGCTCGCTGGCCGTGGTGCCCAGGCGCTCGATGTCGGCGTCGACGGCCTGCTGCCGGGCCTGCAATCGCGCAATGTCGTGGCGCAGCCGCATCACCGGAGAATCGGCGTCGGGCGTGCGCGTGGCCTGCGCCAGCCGGGTGCGCAGCGTGACGAGCTCGGCGTTGTCCTGCTTCAGCCGGGCCGCCAGCAGCTTCTGTTCGGCGATGGCCGGCGACAGCACGAGCGAATCGGCAGCCGCGGCCATCAGCAGCGCGATCGACGCGAACAGCATGCAGCGCTCGCGCAGCCCGAGGCCGTCGATGCGGCGCGCCAGGCGCTTTCCATGAGGGCGAAGCTTCATGGCCGCCCTCCTGCCTGCGTCAGCGTGAAGCGCCAGTCGTCGCCGGCCTGGTCGACCTTCAGCGCCGTCAGCGACTGGCCGGCCAGCAGCGGCTCGTCGGCCAGCGCGGCGATCCACGGCTTCAGCGCCGACGGGTCGAGCGTGCGGCCGGACAGCGACAGCGATTCGCCGTGGATCGCGATCTCGTCGAGCCAGGCGGAGGCGGGCACCGTGCGGGCGATCAGGCGCAGGCGTGCCGAATGGCTGCGGCCATCGACGATGCGACCGCGCATCAGCTCGGCCAGCGTCTGCTCGCGCTCGGCCAGCCGCCGCTGCAGCGACTGCAGGTCCTGCCCGAGGCTCGTGGTGCTGGCGGCTGCGCCCGGGTTGGCCGCGATGGCGCGCTGCAGCGTCTGCCGCTCGGCGGCGTGCTGCTGCGAGGTGGACTGCAGCTCGCGGCCAAGCGCCGTGTTCTGGACCACGGTCCATGCGCAGAGGGCGGCGATGCCGAGGCTGAGCAGGGCCAGCGCCTGGACCAGCGTGCGGGCCGAGAAGTGCCGAGGCTGCGTCAGCAGGATCGGGCTGAAGAGGTTGATCTGTTGCGGCATGGCTCGGCCTCAGCGGTTGCGGTGGCCGTCGCGCAGCAGCGCGCCGAGCAGCGGCAGGACGGTGCGCGCGAGCGTGGTGTCGCCGCGGCAGGCCGCCATCACGCCGTCGAACGCCGGGCGCGGGTCGAGCGTCGCGACGGGCTGGCCGAGCTGGCGTGCGAGCACCGCCGCGAGCGCGGCGGTGGACTCGCYGGCGTCGACGGTCACACCGTGCAGCGGCAGCCCGGGCCAGGAGCGCTCCCACAGGTCGAGCGAGCGCTGCACCTCGATGACGATGCGCGGGGTCTCAGCGCTGTCGTCCTCGACGGCCAGGTCGACGCCGTAGTCGACGATGTCGGGCATCTCGCCGGCCTCGAGCAGCGGGATCGGCTGCGAGAGGCTTTGCGACACGGCCGGCGCGGTGGTATCGAGCGCGCCCTCCCAGGCGAAGCGGCGGGTGTAGAACAGCTCGCCTTGGGCGCAGATCGTCAGCAGGCAGTGCTCGCCGTGGCGCATCAGCAGCGCGCCGGCCCGGTCGCCTTGCGTGCCGGCCTGTGCGAGGGCGCATTGCAGGTTGCGCTGCGCTGTCTCGCGGATGTCGATGGTGGCGAGCTGCAGGCCGGCCGCTTCGCACAGCGACGCGACGCCCTGGATCACGCGGTTCGGTGTCGCGGCGACGAAGGCCTGCTTCGGCCCGTGCGCGCGGCCGTCTCCGACGTGCATCACGTCGATCGTCAGGTCGTCGACATGGCAGTCGACCAGGTCCTTGATGCGCCAGCGGGCGGCGGCCTTCAATTCCTCGGGGGCGACCGCCGGGGTGTCGATCTGCAGCAACTGGCACTGCGGCACCTGCAGCAGCGCGACGACCGACTGCGTGGGCAGGCCGAGCGCGCGCAGCCGGCCGGCCAGTTCCTGCGGGCGAGCGGTGTCGACGGGCAGCGTGCCGCAGCGGCGCAGCAGCGGGCGGCTGCCGCCGGCGATGGCCGCCACCTGGGCGTAGACCAGCGTGCTGCCGTCGAGCGAGATGGCCAGCGAATCGGAGGGGATGGGGCGTGTCCACGGCCAGCGCAGGGTCATGTCAGTAGTTCTCGCGTTGGAAGAGGAATTTGTCGGCGCCGCGGTAGAGCCCGTAGGAGATGCGCGCCGATGGATCGCGGTCGTAGCTGCTGCCGCACCAGGCGCCGCGCAGGTAGGTGAGGCCGGCGCCGGCGGTGGCGGCATCGCCGCTGCCGGGCGTCCAGGGTTGCAGGCAGGAGGTGTCGGTGGCGCTGCTGCCGAGGCTCACGGCGATGTCGAAGGTGCCGCGGTGGCCGCTGACGCTCTGCTCGAGCATGATGAGGCCGCTGCCGGAAGAGAGCGTGAGCGTCGGATTGCCGGCCAGCACGTTGGTATCGCTGGCCGCCATCGTCAGGCGGTAGTTGCCGAAGTTCAGCGCGCTCGCAGGGATCGTCGTGCAGCTGTCCAGCGTGTTGGTGGCGAAGGCACTGCCGTTCCAGTGCTGCGCCGTCATGGGAACGAACGCGCGACGGTTGCGAGACATGATGACGTTCTGCAGGCGCAGACGGCCGAAGCGCAGCGGCACGCTGACGAGCGCCGTGTGGTCGTTGCCGCTGACGCTGCTGTCGGCATCGAGATCGAACGAGCCCATCGCCGTGTAGTCGCTGTCGACCGGGGCGATCCCGAAGGTGGCATCGAAGGGACCGTCCGGTGAGCTGGCGCGCTCGGCCGTGGCGCTGACGGTGACCGCGGCAGTACCGGTGGCGTTTCCCCAGGTCCCCGAGATGGAACCGAGTGAAAGTCGCGGCGAGTTGGAAGTGGCCGAGAACACCGTGCTGCCGCTGGTGCCGGCCAACTGGAGTGTGCCGGCGTTGCCAAGATCGAGCTTGGCGTAGCTGCCGGTGTAGTTCTTCGTCGTATTGCCCAGTGCGTCTTGTGCCGTGAGCGTGAAGTTGATGGCGAAGGTTTCGCCCAGGTAGTTGAAGGTGGAAGCGGGCGAGCAAGCGCTCTGCGGGCGCAGCGTGACGCTTGCGTTGCTGGCGGCGAACCTGGCAGGCGCGAAGCGCCCGATGGTCGATGTCGACGTGGCTGAGGCGGCGGACGTGAACAGCGAGCCGTTCAGTGTCAGGCCGCTGCCGAGGTAATCGGTGACGAGCGATTGGCTGTCGAGCTGGAAGGTTCCCACTTCCGAGTAGCTGAGGGTGCTCGGCGTGGCCTTGCCGCCGGAAAAGCCGGAGATGCTGCTGCCATTGCTCAGCGTGCCCAGCACGCCGGTGGATGGCACCTGGCTGCCGGCGAGGGGCCGGAGCGTCACGGCACTGTTGAAGGAGGGCGCCAGGCCGCCAGCCGTCACGTTCGTCAGGGTCGCCGTGCCGTCCGGCAGGCCGTCGTCGTTGCCATCGGTTCCATTGCCGGCCATCGAGGATGCCCAGCGGTAGGCGGCGACATCGGCCTTGAAGCTGTAGCCGGCGCGACAGAATGGAGGGCCGCCCCATTCGGGACGGTTCGAGAATTCGACAGGCTGGTTCAGGTAGCCGTGTGTGCACCACAAATTGCTGACAACCAGCGCGAAGGGCCGTACCGTCAGCGCATTGCCCGTGCCGCTGATGGTCGCGCTCGTGTAGCTCTGCGAATCGTCCTGCAGGCTGAAGCTGTAGCGACCGATGTCCGTCGTGCCGACATTGAAGCTCGCGACGCCGTTGGTGAAGTTCAGCGTGATGTTGCTGGTGGCCGGCTGCGCCGCGGGGATGGTCAGCGCGGGCGAGACCACGGTGGGCGCCGTCCAGCTGCCGTTCGAATCGGTACGCCACATCTTGAGTGAGTGGCTGCCGGTGTAGTCGGTGGCGATGCCACAGTTTGCGGAACTTGAATCGCCGCGCGTCACGGTGAGCGTGTAGTCGTGAGGGCGACCGGCGACGGCCACATCGCTGCCGGCGATCTTGCCGGCAGCGTCTTCCGTGAAGACGAATGCGTTGCTGCCGCTGACCGAGATGGTGGACGAAGTGCTGCTCGAACCGGAAACGGAAGGATCGGCGGCGGTGATCGAGAAACTCTGCGCCCGGATCTGAGCCAGGTTGAGCCGGACGGATCCGCCGTCCGCGGAATTGAAGGTGTACGCGGCGGCCCCGTCGTCGGCGGTGCCGTTGGTGAACGTTCCGTTGGGCGCTGGGGACCCGGCGCTCCAGTCGCCACGGCCGGTGGAGGTGCTCAGCGAGACCGCGCCGGTGTAGCTGGTCTTCGCGCTGCCGTCGGTGTTCAGCGCCGTGAGCGTGACCATCGTGGATCCGCAGGTGCCGCTGCTGCTGGTGCCGATGGTGAAGCTGACGCCGGGGTTGCCGGTGCAGTGGAAAAGCTGGCTGGAGGGAACGCTGACGTACGAACTGCTGCCAGGCTTCTTCCACACCAGTTGGATGATGTTGCCCGTTGCCCTGTTGAAGTATTCCAGGGTGATCGGAATGTAGGTCCCCGCCGTCAGCGTGACGGAGCTGCCCGTAGCCAGGCTCGTGCCGGTGGTGGTGGTGAACCAGTTGCCTGCGTGGTAGGCACCATTGATCCACACGCGGGCGTTGTCTCTCGACAAGAAGCCGAGGACGTACGAGCCCGTGGTCGGCACGAGGATCGCCCCGGTCCAGCGCACACTGTAGTTGGTGGCAGGGATGCCGCTGACCGGGGCGGCGGCTCCCCAAACGAAATCGGCCGACGCATCGGTGCGGGACACGGTGTTCCCCGTGAAGAATGCGCCGGCGGTGGCGTTCTGGTCGTAGTAGGTGCCGGTCAGGCCGCTGGTGTAGGTTGCGGTGTAGGCAACGGTGGCCGATGTGTTGGCGGCGATCGTGTTGGCAGGGCCGACCGCCAGGTCGGCGATGTTGTTCACGGTCAGCGTCTGCGAGGCCGAGAGCGCCGGTGAAATGGTCAGCAACACGGACTTGCCGTCGGCCTGCAGGGTGGCGGTGCTGACGGTGTGCCCCCCAGTGAGTGCGTAGTTCGCGATCGTCTGGGCGTTGCCGCTGTCGACCTGTTCCGAGAATGTCACCAGCACCTGGTTGGCCGAACCGCACGGCATCCGGGCCGATACGAGCGTCGGCGCGACGCTGTCGCTGACCCGGGTCGTCAACCCCAAGGTGCCATTGCTGGCGGGAATCACGGTTGCCGTCGAGCCGACGGGAGACGGGCCGGCCCACAGCAGGCGCGCCGTCGCGGCGCCGGTCGATTCATAGAATTCATACGTGAACGCATGGCGGCTGCCGGCGGTCAGCTGGTTCGGGCATGACGCGGAGATCGAGACGGCCGAGCTGCGGTTGGTCCAGTTCTCGATGAGCTTCTCGGTCGAGTCGAAGCTGCCGTCGAGGTTGCAGTCCAGGTAGAGCCTCACGCCGTCTGCCGCCTGCACGGTGAAGGTGTAGCTGCCGGTGGCCGGAACCAGCACGTAGCCTGTGTAGCGAATCAGGTAGTAGGTGCTGCTGACACCATCGGCCGGCGCGGACGTGATGCCGTTGAGGTTGATCGTCGGCTCGATGCGGTCGAGCGCGACGGACGGGCTGCTGAAGGTGTAGTCCGGGTTCGACGGATCGGTGTTGAAGTATTGGGCCCGCACGCCGGCCACCTCACCCGCCAGCGCGTTCATCGCGGTCCAGCATGACGCAACCGCAGCGAGCAGGGTCACCAGGCGCTTCAGCTTGCTCATCGCACGATCGTCCAGGTCAGTTGCCGCTCGACATAGGTCGGGACGGTGGTGGAGGAGGCCGGGCAGGCGCCGTTGTCCGGTGCGTTGCACGCATTCGCGACGACGGTCCAAAAGGTCAGCGTCGTCGCACCGTCGCTCGCGGTTGCCGGGTAGGCGGCCGGCGTGCGCGTGCAGGTCAGCGTGACCGTGAAGCCGCTCAGCGTGCCGCCCGGCACGATGCTGTTCGTCGCCATGCAGTCGCCGTTCGCGGTGCCGGCATGGGCCTGCCAGTACGCCCACCATTCCAGGCCGGCGCGTGCCGCCTGGTAGGCCCGCGCGGCCTGCAGGTCGGATGCCGCCGCGAGGTGCTGGCGCTGGCTGATGTCGGCCAGCGCCGCCCCGAGCGCGGCCAGCACGACCAGGATGAACACGACCGACACCATCGTGAAGCCACGGTGCCCGAGGCGCCGGCCCGGTCGCCGTTCAAGGCAGGTTGTCGACGTGGACTTCATGGTGCAGGGTGATGCTTTCGGTGCCCGAGGGCGTGCTGGTGGCCAGGCTCAGCTGCAGGCTGACCAGGCCGGCCCGCATCGCGAACACGGCGGCGTCGTAGGTGAAGCTGCAGGCGGTGACGCCGGTCGCGAGCACGCTGGAGGTGCCGCTGCTCGGTGGATCCGGCTGCGTGGCCTGGAAGCCGTAGCCGCTGTAGCGCGTCAGCGTGCCGGCGGCGATGTCGCAGCGGTAGGTCACCGGCGGGTCGACTGCGAAGACGCGGTAAGGCGCCGAGAAGTCACCGATCGGAAGGCCGGCCAGCGAACTCATCGTGATCGTCGTCGCGCTGCCGGCGGCGTTGGTGGCGGTGCGGCGGTTCGAGTTCGACTGTTCGGTGGCGCTGCTGTTGGCGGCATACGCATCCGAGCCGGTGATGCCGGGTCCGAGGTTGTAGAACACCAGCTGCTGTGCGCTGCCGACCGTCAGTGCCGGTCCGACGATGTCGAACGAGGTGTCGACGGTGCCGAACTGGAGGGGGTCCGTGCCTTCCGTCTTGTAGCGGGCAACGCTCGTGACCGGGATCAATTCCAGCGACAGGCCCGACGACGAGACCCGCGGGCTGTTCGGCAAGGCCAGGCGCAGCTCGCGCGCCATGCGCCGCAACGCGTTGTCGGCCACATCGACCAGCTGGGCGCGGGCCTGCGTGGCCAGGTAGAGCTGCACCGGCTGCACGATGAAGCGCGTGACGATCGCGGCGAGGATGCCGGTGATCGCGATGACGATCACCGCCTCGACGAGCGTGAAGCCGCGTGGCTGGCACGAGGCCGCCGGCGCATCAGATGGCAGGCGATGGCGCATGGGCGGTCCGGTAGCCGTCGAGGGTCAGCGTGTTGCCGTCCGGGCTGGTGACGGTGACGGTGATGCGCAGGACGGCACCGCTCGCTGCCGTCAGCTGGTAGTAGCTGTTGCCGAGGTCGGCCGCCGTCACGGCCACTGAGGCGCGGTAGCCCGACAGGGCCGTGATCGGCGTGTTCGTGATGTCGACGATGCCGTTCGCGGCATAGCCGTGGTAGTCGTTGACGTTGTCGAACTGCGGCGTGGCGGCGCGTGTCYCGTTCGACTCCGGGCCCATCGCCTCTGGCAGGCTGGCGCAGCCGGCCGCGCTGGTGACGGTCAGCGCCGCATTGGGATCATCGGGATCGCACCAGGTGAACGACATCTGCTCGATCTCGTCGAGCAGGGCCTCCGCGACCGCCAGCGCCTGCCGCCGCTGCAGCGGATCGGCGCTGTGCGCACCCGCCTGGATGAACACCCGCAGCACGCCTGCCAGCGCCGCGCTCAGCACGACCATGAACACGACGAGCTCGATCAGCGACAGGCCGCGCTGGATCGGGCGAGGATGAACATGACCGGATGGCAGGCTTGACATGCCGGACTTATCGGGGGTCGACGCCGTTGCTGGAGAGGACATATCAACCTCCCCTGCCCATCGCTGCCTGGCCGAGGCTCCACAGCGGCAGGAACACGCCGAGTGCCAGCACCAGCACCAGGCCGGCGATCACCAGCAGCAGCAGCGGCTCGATCGCGCTGGCGAGGCCCTTGATGCCGTAGGCGGTTTCGCGCTCGTACATGGCGGCGATCTCGAGCAGCAGCGCGTCGAGTTCGCCGGTCTCCTCGCCGACCGCGATCATCTGCAGCACCACCGGCGTGAAGATGCCGCTGGCCGCGGCGCAGCGCGACAGGCTGCCGCCGCGCTCGACGCCGTCGCGCATCTGTTCGATGCGGCTCGCGATCCACGCGTTGTCCACCGTCTGCGCGACCACCGTCATCGCCTGGCTGAGGGGAATGCCGCTGCGCGACGCCAGCGCGAAGCTGCGGGCGAAACGCGCCAGCGTGGCCTTCTGCACGATCGGCCCGGCGATCGGCAGGCGCAGCTTCAGCCGGTCCCAGCGGTAGCGGCCGTCCGGCGTGGCGAGCCAGGCGCGCAGCGCGAGGACGCCGGCCGTGCCGGCCGCCAGCAGCAGCGGCCACCACGCGAGCGTGAAGGCCGAGAAGCCGAGCAGCAGGCGCGTCATCAGCGGCAGCTGCGTCTTGAAGCCTGCGAACACCGAGGCGAAGGTCGGCAGCACGAACAGGTTGATGACCACCAGCGCGATGCCCATCGCCACCACCACCATCGCCGGGTAGCGCAGCGCCTGGCGGATGCGCGAGCGGATGTCCATCTCGAACTCGATGTGCTCGGCCAGCCGCAGGAACACCTCGGGCAGCCGGCCCGTCATCTCGCCGACCCGCGTCATCGCGATGAAGAAGGGCGTGAACACCTGCGGGTGCCGCGCCAGTGCGGCCGACAGCTCGCGGCCCTGGTCGAGGCAGGCGCGCACGTCGGCCAGCACCTGCGAGAGCGCCGGCTTCACGGCCGAGGCCTGCAGCCCCGCCAGCGCGCGCAGCAGCGGCATCCCGGCCCGCAGCAGCGTGTAGAGCTGCCTGGCCAGCACCAGCATGTCTTCGAGCGTGACGGAGCCTGCGCGCAGGGCCTGCCACCACGCGGGGGGCGCCGCCACCGCGCCGGCATCGTCCACGGTGATGTGCACCGGTGTGACGCCGCCGGCCAGCAGCTGGTCCGCCACCGCCGATTCGGTGGGCGCGTTCAAGCTGCCGGCGATCAGTTCGCCGCGCGCGTTGCGGCCTTTCCAGTGGAACCTATCCATGGCCGGCGTCCTGGTCGAATTCGCTGGTCAGGCGCATCGCCTCGGCGATCGAGGTCTGCCCGGCGCGCACCAGGTCGCAGGCGCGGTGCGCCAGCGTGCGGCCGCGCATGCGCTCGCGTGCCGCCGCGAGGAAGGCGGCCGGATCGCCGTGCGTGGCCGCATGGGCCAGCCCGGCGTCCATCTCCAGCATCTCGTAGACCCCCAGCCGTCCGGCGTAGCCGGTGCCGTTGCAGAGCTGGCAGCCACGGCCGCGCTGCGTGGGGGTGGCATCGCTGCCGGTCATCACGTCGAGCCAGGCGCCTTCCTGGGCGGTGGGCAGGTGCGGGCGCGAGCATTGCGTGCAGTTGCGGCGCACCAGCCGCTGCGCGATGACCGCCTGCAGCGCGGTCGCCACCATGAAGGCCGGCACGCCCATGTCGAGCAGGCGGAACGGCGTGCTGGCCGCGTCGCGCGTGTGCAGCGTCGACAACACCAGGTGGCCGGTGATGGCGGCGCGCAGGCCGATCTCGGCGGTCTCGGGATCGCGCATCTCGCCGACCAGGATCACGTCGGGATCCTGGCGCAGCATCGCGCGCAGCACGCGCGCGAAGCTCAGTTCGATCTTCTCGTTCACCTGGACCTGGGTCAGGCCGGGCAGGCGGTACTCCACCGGATCCTCGACGGTGATGACCTTGTTGCGTACCGCGTCGATCTCCGACAGTGCCGCGTACAGCGTGGTCGTCTTGCCGGAGCCGGTCGGGCCCGTGACGAGCACCGTGCCGGTGCTGCGGCCGAGCAGATCGCGAAAGCGCGCCAGCATGTCGCCGGGCATGCCGATGTCGTCGAGCCGCCGCACCTGGCTGCCCTGCCCGAGCAGGCGCATCACCAGCGATTCGCCGTACTGGCACGGCAGCGTCGACAGCCGCACGTCGAGCGTGCGATCGCGCAGGCGCAACGTGAAGCGCCCGTCCTGGGGCAGGCGCTTCTCGGAGATGTCGAGGTTGGCCATCAGCTTCAGGCGCTGCGCCAGCGCGGCGGCGATCCGCTTGTCGGCCTGCGTCTGCGTCTGCAGCACGCCGTCGATGCGGCTGCGGATCAGCAGCTCGTGCTCCTGCGGCTCGATGTGCACGTCGGAGGCGCCGATCTGCATCGCGTCCTCGAACACCGATTCGAGCAGCCGCACCACCGGCGCGCCTTCCTGGCCGACCGCGGCCTGCAGCGTGCCGAAATCGACCGCGTCGCCGATGTCCTTCTCGAGGGCCTTCGCGAGCCCGGTGATCTCTTCGGTGCGGCGGTAGTGGCGGTCGAATGCCGGCGTCAGCTGGCTCTCGGGCGCGACGGCCGACTGGATGCTGCGCTTCAGCAGGCGCGAGATGTCGTCGTGGGCGACCAGGTCCAGCGGGTCGGCGAAGGCCACCAGCAGGTGTTCGCCGCGGTCCTCGAGGACGATCGCGCGGTGGCGCCGCGCCGCCGCCTCGCCGAGCAGCCGCACCACCTCGCCCTTCAGCGGGAAGATGTTCAGGTTGACCACCGGCACGCGCAACTGGCGCGCCAGCGCATGGGCCAGCGCCTCTTCGGTCAGCGCGCCGCGCTCGATCAGCACACGGCCGAGCTTGCGGCCGCTCGCGCGTTGCAGCTCCAGCGCCTGCGCCAGCTGCTCTTCGGAGATCAGGCGCTGCGCGAGCAGCACGTCGCCCAGGCGCAGCTTCTCGCGGCGTGCCGCTGCCGTGGGGGCGTTCATGGCCACGCGCCCCCGCGGCGCGCCGGTGGGCGTGTCCCCGCGGGGACGGTCAGGTGTTGCTGGTCGCCCGCACCTCGGCCAGGCTGGTCACGCCCTGCAGCACCTTCTCGATGCCGTCCTGGCGCAGCGTGCGCATCCCCTCGAGCAGCGCGCACTGCAGCAGCTGTTCGGCACGCGCGCTGGTCTGGATCAGCCGGCGCAGTTCGCGGGACACGATCATCAGCTCGTGCAGGCCCGCACGCCCCTTCTGGCCGGTACCGCCGCACTTGTCGCAGCCGGGGCTGTGGTAGTGCATCAAGTGGCCGTTCTGGCCGAAGCGCTCTGTCCATTCTGCTCGGATCACGTCTGGTTGGAACCCAGGGTGATCTTGCGGACAGATATGCAAGTAATCGTGCAGAAGCTCGTCGATTTCGTCGGGAGATGCCAACCGTGCCACACGGCAGTGGGGGCACAAACGTCTCACCAACCTTTGTGCCAGTACACCCAGCAGGGAGTCCGCGAAGTTGAACGGATCGAGGCCCATGTCGATCAGCCGCGTGACGGTTTCAGGCGCGCTGTTGGTGTGCAGCGTGGACAGCACCAGGTGGCCGGTCAGCGAGGCTTCGACGCCCATCTGCGCGGTTTCACCATCGCGCATCTCGCCGACCATGATCACGTCGGGGTCGGCGCGCAGGAAGGCGCGCAGCGCCTTCGCGAAGGTCCAGTCGATCTTCGGGTTGACCTGCACCTGGCGCAGCCCGGGCTGGGTGATTTCCACCGGGTCCTCGGCAGTCCAGATCTTGCGCTCGGGCACGTTGATGTGGCTGAGCGCGGAGTGCAGCGTGGTCGTCTTGCCGGAACCGGTCGGGCCGACGCACAGCACCAGGCCGTAGGGGCGCTCCATCGCCTCCTTCAGGTGCTTCAGGTTCCACGGGCTGAGGCCCAGGTTGTCCAGCGGGATCGGCTTGGCCGACGCGAGGATCCGCATCACCACGTCCTCGAGCCCGCTGTTGGTCGGGATGGTGGCCACGCGCAGCTCGATCTTGTGCTGGGCCGAGAACTTCGAGAAATTGATCTTGCCGTCCTGCGGCTTGCGGCGCTCGGAGATGTCGAGGTCGCACATGATCTTGATGCGCGCGATCAGCGCGTTGCGGTAGTTCGGCGGCAGTTCCAGGTGGGTGCGCAGCGTGCCGTCCTTGCGGAAGCGGATCTTGATCTTGTCGCGGCCCGGGTAGCTCTCGATGTGGATGTCGGAGACGCCTTCCTTGTGCGCCTCGATGATCATGTTGTTGATCAATCGCACCAGCGAGTTGTCCGATTGCTCGATCTGCCGCTCGTCTTCGAAGGAGGGCAGGTCGAAGGAGTCCTTCTCCAGCGTCTCCATCAGCTTGCCGGTGTCGGCGGCGACGAACTCGATCGGCTTGTCGGGCGAGTCGCCGTTGGCCGCCTGGTGGTTGGCGGCGCCGATCTTCTCGTAGGCCTCGAAGATGGTATCGGCCACCGAGCGGCCCAGCGCCAGCACCGGCACGATCTTCATCTGCGCGATGAACTCGACCTCGTCGACCGCGTTGCGCCGGCGTGCCGGGTCGTCGATCGCGATCACCAGCCGGCCTTCGCGGATCAGCAGCGGCAACACCAGCATCCGCGCCGCGGCCGCATACGGCAGCTTGCGCAGCGCCTCGGCCTCGACCGGGAAGGCGTTGACGTTGACGACCGGGTAGCCCATCTTGCGCGCGAGCGCCGTCTGCAGGTCCTCGCGCGAGACGGTGCCCATGCGCACCAGCAGCTCGCCCAGCGGCACGCTGCGGTCGTTCTTCTGCTGCGACAGCGCGTCCTGCAACTGTTCTTCGCTGACCAGGCCGAGCGAGGTCAGCGCCTCGCCGATGCGCACCATCGGCATCTTGGCCTGCTGCTCGATCGCGCTGAGCAACTGGATGGGCGTGACGATCTGGCGCGAGACCAGGATGTCGCCGAGCTTCTGGTTGCGCAGTTGCTGCTGCATGTCGGCGGCCTGGGCCACCTGCTGCGGGGTCACCATCTTCTGCGCCACCAACAGGTCGCCGATGCGCTCGCCGATCTCGAAGCTCTCGTAGGCGTCGCGCGGCACGAACAGGCGCTGCACGCTGCCCTGCGCATCGATCGGCGGGAACAGGAACAGGCCGTGCGGCGTGTCCACATGGCCGATGGTGTCGCCTTCGAGCAGCGCGCCGGATTTCAGCGTCACCTTGTAGCGGCTGGACGGCCGGTGCTCCAGCATGCCGGCGTGCGGGTCGCGGCTGGCATCGCTGGCGGGCTTGAGCGGCTCGACGACGCGCAGGCAGCGGAATTGCGTGAAGCGCAGCGCCATCGTCGTGCGCGCCGGCGGCACCTGCACATGGGCGACGGTGGACTCCGGCACGAAGAAGATCAGCCGGCCGTTCATCTCGCGGTCGTTCAGCCCGACGATCTGGCAGGCCTGCGGCTGGTTCTGTTCCAGCGCATCGGGGTAGGCGGCGAACGGCGGCGTCGGCCAGCGGAAGCCTTCATGGCGGGCCTTCTCGGCCGGCGCGGGAGCGGGCGCCGGGGCGGGCGGTTCCGAGAGGGGCGGCAGGTCGAGCGCCCAGTTCGGCGGAGTCGTCAGATTGGACACGGGTCCATCCTTTGGAGGACGGGCGCGTGCGGACAGGCCGGCGCGCCAGGGCGCGGAACAGTTTTCCGCCCTGGCATCGTAGAAGTACCACCCCCAGTACGAAGCGATGAATTGACGGCCTTTGGGCCGCCATATCCGCTTGCGGAGCAGGTACTAGCTTTTCATCTGTTCCGGGAGGAACGTGATGATCTGCGGAAACAGGTAGAGCAGCACCACCATCAGAACCATCAGCAGGAAGAACGGGAAGGCGGTCTTCGCGATGTAGCCGATCTCGCGTCGCGTCATGCCCTGCAGCACGAACAGGTTGAAGCCCACCGGCGGTGTCACCTGGGCCATCTCGACGACGATCACGATGAAGATGCCGAACCACAGCGGATCGATGCCGGCCTTCTGCACGGTCGGCATGATCACACCCATCGTCAGCACCACCATCGAGATGCCGTCGAGGAAGCAGCCGAGGATCACGTAGAACGCGGTCAGCATCAGGATCAGCCCGAACTGGCTGAGCCCCAGCGTCGCGATCCACTCGGCCAGGTGGCGCGGCAGGCCGATGTAGCCCATCGCGAGCGTCAGGAAGGCAGCGCCGGCCAGGATCAGCGCGATCATGCAGTACAGGCGTGTGCCGCCCATCAGCGACTGTTTGAACGTGCTCCAGGTCAGCGAGCCCTGCAGTGCCGACAGGATCAGCGAGCCCAGCACGCCCAGGCCGGCGGCTTCGGTGGCGGTGGCGATGCCGGCGTAGATCGAGCCCAGCACCGCGGCGATCAGCAGCACCACCGGGATCAGGCTGCGCGATGCGTCGAGCTTCTCGCGCAGGCTCATCGGCGCGTCGGCCGGCGGGATCTGCTCGGGGTGGCGCAGCGACCACAGCGCGATGTAGCCCGAGAAGATCAGCGCGAGCAACGCACCGGGCAGCACGCCGGCGATGAACAGCTGCGAGATCGAGACATCGGCCGTCACGCCGTAGACGATCATGATGATCGACGGCGGGATCAGCAGGCCGAGCGTGCCGGCCCCGGCCAGCGAGCCGATCGCCATCGCATCGGGGTAGCCGCGGCGCGCGAGCTCGGGCAGGCTCATCTTGCCGATGGTGGCGCAGGTGGCCGCGCTCGAGCCCGACACCGCGGCGAAAATCGCGCAGCCCACGACGTTGGTATGCAGCAGGCGGCCGGGCAGGCGTTGCATCCACGGCGCGAGGCCCTTGAACATGTCCTGGCTGAGCCGGGTGCGGAACAGGATCTCGCCCATCCAGATGAACAGCGGCAGCGCGGTCAGCGTCCAGCTCGAGGCCGAGCCCCAGATCGTCACCGCCATCGCGTCGCCCGCAGGGCGCGAGCTGAACAGCTGCATGCCGATCCATGCGACGCCCGACAGCGTCAGGCCGATCCACACGCCGCTGCCGAGGATCAGGAACAGCGACGCGATCAGCAGCGTCGTCACCAGCAGGTCATTCATTGCGGCTTGCCTCTTCGGACACCGGCACCACGCGCCGGCCGAGGATCTCCAGCACCAGCTCGTCGACGAACGCGACCGCGAGCACCACGCTGCCGGCGGCCATGCTCAGCTGCGGGATCCACAGCGGGGTTGCGTCGTTGCCGGTCGAGATGTCGTGGAACACGTACGACTGCCAGGCGAGCTTGCAGGCATAGAACGCGGCCAGCGCCGCCAGGGCGCTCGCGGCGCCCAGGGCCCAGATCTCCAGGCGCCGGCGGGCCACGCCGTGCAGCGCGTTGAGCAGCAGCGTGACGCGGATGTGCTCGCCCTGCTTGAGCGTGTGGGCGAGCGCAAGGAAGCCGGTGGCGGCCATCAGGTAGCCGGCGTAGCTGTCGACGCCGGGCACGTTGAAGTGCAGTTGCCGGCTGACGATGGACAGCAGCACCGCCACCAGCAAGCCGACCATGAAGACCGCGGCAAGCGCGGCGCTGGCGTCGTACAGCGCGTCCAGCCCGCGGCGCAGCGCCGCGCTCACGGCTTGCGGTAGGCGTCGACGATGGCCTGGCCTTCGGGGCCGGCCTTCTGCAACCACTCCTGCAGCATCGTGTCGCCGACCTTCTTCAGGTCGGTCTTCAGCTGCGCGGACGGCGGCAGGATGGTCATGCCGTTCTTCTTCAGCAGCTCGAGGTACTCGGTGTTCTTGGTCTTCGACAGCGCCCAGCCGCGCGCCTCGGCGTCGGCGCCGGCCTTCAGCAGCGCGGCCTGGGTGGGCTTGTCGAGCGCGTCGAAGGCGGCCTTGTTGACCAGCACCGCGTTCTTCGGCAGCCAGGCCTGGGTGTCGTAGAAGTACTTGATGTGCTCGTAGGTCTTGGTGTCGTAGCCGGTCGAGCCGGACGACATGTACGACTCGATCACGCCGGTGGCCATGGCCTGCGACAGCTCGGCCGCCTGCACCGTGACCGGCTGCGCGTTGACGAGCTCGGCGATGCGCGAGGTGGCGGGGCTGTAGGCACGCCACTTGACGCCCTTCAGGTCGGCCGCCGAGTTGATCGGCTTCTTCACGTAGATGCCCTGCGGCGGCCAGGCCACCGCGTAGAGCAGCAGCATGCCCTGCTCGGCGAGCTTCTTGTCGAGCACCGGCTTCTGCGCCTTGTAGAGCTTGGCCGATTCGTCGTAGCTGTCGGCCAGGAAGGGCAGGCCGTCGGTGCCGAAGATCTGCCACTCGTTCTGGTAGTTCACCAGCAGGATCTCGCCGATCTGCGCCTGGCCGCCCTGCACGGCGCGCTTGATCTCGGGCGCCTTGAACAGCGAGGCGTTGGCGTGCACGGTGATCTTCAGCTTGCCGCCGGTGGCCTTGTCGACATCGGCGGCGAACTGGGTCAGGTTCTCGGTGTGGAAGTTGCTGGCCGGGTAGGCSGCGGGCAGRTCCCACTTGGTCTGGGCCCAGGCCGGGGCGGCGAGGGCGGCCGAGAACAGGCAGGCCAGGAGCGGAAGACGCACGCGCATGTGAGGTACTCCAGGGATTGATGGCGGCCAGGGTACGGAAGCCGGGGCCGGACGACCATACGGACTTCTACGCTTTAGCAAGGTCTGTTCCATCGGGGTCGCCGAGGGCATCTGCAAAATCTCTGCAAAGTCGCCGCCAAGACTCGCCCGCGAAGTCCGACTCAGGGAGATGACATGGACAACGTGCGGTCGAGCCAGCGCTGCGGCAGGCGACGGATTCGTGGGCTGATACGGCGCTGGTTAGTACCGCCTCTCATCGGCTGCCTGGCGCTGGTGACGATGTCGGTACCGGCGACCGCGCAGCGCCGAGCGGTCGGCGCGCACGATGGGGACCTGGCCGTCGTGCGCGGGATCCTGTCGCAGCCGGAGTCCGATATCGATCTAGCCTCGGCCAAGCTGTCGATCGATCGACTGATGGATCCCTCCGTCGACGCGCAGGCCACGCTGCGGAGCCTGGATGCGATGGCGGCAAGCTTGAAGGCGGCGATTCCGGTCGGCGCGCCCTCGCGGCTGAAGCTGGAGGTGTTGCGCCAGCACCTGTACACCGCCAACGCGTGGATCGGGCACCGGCCGTATCACTACGACCTCGACGATCCGCTAGGCCGGAACCTGCGCAACAAGCTGCTGACCGTTCATCTGGAGACCCGCGCCGGGAGCTGCATCTCGATGCCGATTCTGTTCGTCGTGCTGGGGCAGAAGCAGGGCATCGATCTCACGCTCGCGACGGCGCCGAACCATGTCTTCGTCAAGTAC
The DNA here is from genome assembly GCF_056403375.1 of Rhizobacter sp. P2_H2. NCBI lineage: Bacteria > Pseudomonadati > Pseudomonadota > Betaproteobacteria > Burkholderiales > Sphaerotilaceae > Rhizobacter > Rhizobacter sp. P2_H2. The sequence continues at coordinate 1,869 of NZ_JBFUFP010000029.1, read as the reverse complement.
CGCGATGAGCGAGGCGAGTTGTTCAACCTCGAGGCGACGAGCGGAGCGGGGTTCACCCGAGATGTGTGGACGCGCCAGCAGTTCCTGATGACCGACCAGGCCGTTGCCGGCGGCGTCTACATGCGGCCGTCGAGCAGGAAGGAATCGGTGGTCGTCATGGTCGGCACCTTGCTGGAGTTCTACGAGCGGCAGGGGCTGCGCGAACTGCAGCTGAAGATGTCCCGGATGGCGCTGGACCACAACCCGCGGGACGTGGCGGTCATCCTTCACCAGCACGCCGCGTCGCTCTGGTTCAGCAACCTGCTCGTCAATCGGTATGCGACGCCCGACGACATGCCGGCTGCAGAACGCGCGTCGTTCGTGAGGCACGAGGTCGCGCTTCGGGCTCTGTTCCAGCGCGCATGGTCGCTCGGCTGGCGACCGGCGGATGAGGCGCAGGACGCGGCGGTTCGTCAGCGCGCCGCGAAGGCAAAGGCAACTCAACTGGAGAAGACGAAATGAACATCGCATCGGCTTTCGCCGTTCCGCTTCTGTTTGTGGCGCTCTGTCAGCCGCAGGCTGCAGCTGCGCGCTACGTGGAGAGCGATCCGATTGGATTGGCGGGCGGGGTCAACACCTACACCTACGTCGACGGGAATCCATTGAGCTACGTCGATCCGCAAGGACTGGCAACGTGTGTCTACTCCGTCAGCACGGGGCGCATGGACTGCATGCGCAATGGGAGTGAGAAGTTCACGTGGTCCGGAACCTTCGCTTCCGGCAACAACAGCGTGGCCGGGTGCAAGAACAATGCGGATTGCGAAAGCATGGAAAGCGTCGGGCCGATTCCGAGAGGGTGCTGGCTTTGGAGTGGAGGCAAGACCGGCAAGCCCGGAGGGCGAACACTGGCGCCGTTGCCGCCGTTGTCGTCAACGCCGTTCGGCCGGGATCTCTTTCGGACACACAGCTGCCTGAATCCTTTCGGACCTTCGACGGCGGCTCCCTACTGCTCGGAGGGGTGCGTGACCGGGACAGCGAGTACGGTCGCCGATCTGAACAGCCTGATTGACTCGGAACCTGGGAGTGTGATGTGCGTGGTCGATTGATGACCGTGGCGACCTTGTTGCTTCTTGCTCTTCCGGCAATGGCTGCGCCGGAAGACGAGGAGCAAGACCGCATCGGGGGAGAGTTGATTTTCGAGATCGTGAAGGTGCTGGCGTCCACACCGCACCTCGACACAGAGGTACGCGGCACGCTGGGTTCCTCTCTGGAGTTCTCGTTCCTCCTCCTGCAGCGCTCCCGGACGAAATCATCTGCAGAAGCCTTGGCCCGGACCGTAGTGCTTCGAATCGATGCTGGTGGCGGCGAGAGCAGGACCGAAGCCATCCTGTCAAAGGGGGCGGAAATGTTGCCGCTGCTGCGGAAGATTCAGCCCGGTGACGTCCGGCGTCTGTGTACCGGCGCGATGGGTGTCGCCTGCATGAGCGAGGGAGACGTCGCGCGCGAGATTGCTGATCTGTCCGACGCGTTGATTCATGGGCGGGTCATTCCCAACTGAGGTCCACGGACGATGAGGTCTTCAAGGCGGTTGTTTCGAACGGTGCTCGGTGGTGGCTTGATCTGGCTTGCCGTCCCCGCACTCGCTCAGACGCCGGTTGAGCGTTGTGCTGGCGCCATATGCCTGCGTGACCCGCAGCTGACGGAAGAGGCCTTCGTGCGGAGGTTCGGGCCAGGCATGCTGCTGACGGACGCGGATGAACCCGGGCTGCATCGCCACTGCTACTTCCTTGACGCTTCGCCGCGGTGGGTTCTCGTCACGTTCGATCACGCCTCGACGCAGCGGTCGTCGGAGTTGGTGAGCATCCTGATCAGCAGCATTGAGCTCTGTGC